>JBBRUM010000014.1:0-18149 GCA_038247815.1 Tepidisphaerales bacterium
ATCTTGTTGGTCGATGGCGCGAACGTCCCGGCGATGGTCGTCACGGCGGTGAACGCCTTCGACCCAAAGCCCACCGAGTTGATCCGCAGCGCCGCGCCGGAAACCTGCGCGCTCAGCCCGGTCGCGTTCTTCACGGCGTTGATGGCGCTGGCGATTCCCGAGGCGGTCGTGCCCGACGCGAAGGAGAGCTGCTGGGCGCCGAAGGTGCCTGCGACCTGAATCGTCGCGCCCCCGGCGGGGATCGCGCCGCCGGTGTAGGTGATCACCGCGGTCCGGGCCGACTGCACCGTGTTCACCAGCACGTTCACCGACGCGCCGTCGGGTACCCGCGCCGAGTTGACCCGCAGGTTTCCGACTTCCGTCGCGGTCACGCCCGCAGTGAGGTAGTCGAAGTTGCCGTTGAGCAACTGCAGTCCCTGAAAGCTCGTACTCGACGAAATCCGGTTGATCGTGCCGAGGATGGCGTCGACCTGAAGCTGGTTCGCCGCCACCTCCTGCGGCGACAGACCGCCCGTGTTGGCCGCCTGCGAGACCAGACCTTGCAACTGCGTCAGCAGCGAGCTGACCTCGTTGAGACCGCCCTCGGCCGTGCCGATGACGTTGCTCGCCCGTGAGGCGTTGTCGATCGCGGCCTGCAGGCCCGTCTTCTCGGCACGCAAGTTTTCCGAGGCGATCAACCCCGCGGGATCGTCCTTGCCCGCATTGATTTTCAGACCCGTCGACAGCCGTTCGAGGCTGCGGTTGAGGTCGATCTGGTTCCGGTTCAGCACGCGCTGACCGATCAGCGAAACCACGTTGGTGTTGATTCTGCTCATACGTCTCTCCGTAGACGATCCGCCCGTCCTGGCGGGACGGACTGGCCCGTACCCCTTGCGGGGTGGGGCTGGCCGCCGGGAAGCCGTTCCCGGCATGGGTGATTACGACGAAGGGCGCGGTCCGTCGCAGGACCGACCCTTGAAACCGTCCCGGGGTCTGCTTCCCCCGGTCGGGCTTCGGTCGCCACCGGGCCTTGGGCTTGCGCCCTCGACTCGATTCGCGACCCCATGAGCATCGACATGCAATCTTAAGCCGCACCACTCCATGACCGCGGTTTGGCGTTATCAGACACCACTTCGTCCCGTCTTCCGCCCCATCCGCCGCGCCCGCCCGATAATCCCCGCCGTCCGCGTCCGAAAAGCACCTCCGCCGGTTCCCGTCGCAACAAGAGGCCCCCGGCGGATTGCTCTGCCGGGGGCGTGGGTTTCAACTAACGACCGATTCAAACGGGGCGGTTTAGCCCCGCAGCAGCGAAAGGACAGACTGCGGAGCCGCGTTCGCCTGTGACAGCACGGTGGTACTGGCCTGCGAGAGGATCTGACTGCGGGTCAGCGCGGAGGTTTCGGACGCGAAGTCCGTGTCACGGATGGCGCTCTCCGCCGCGCTGGCGTTCTCGAGGGCGACGCCGAGGTTGTTCACCGTACTGGCCACGATGAACTTCTGGAACGCGCCCAACCGCCCGCGAAGCTGCGACACCTGCTTGGTCGCGGCGGAGAGGATGTCCTGCGCCCCGACCAAACTGCCCGATTCCAGCGCGTTGGCACCGCCCGAACCCAGCGAGTTGAGGAACCCGAGGCTTGCGTTACCGAGGTTGGCCGTCGACACCGAGGCGATGCCCAGGCTGGACTTGGCGTTCTCCGTCACCTTCGAGCCGAGTTGGAACGTCGCCCCGCCACCGGTGATCAAGAAGTTGGAGGTGCCCGTGTTGGTGTTGATGGAGTCGCCGATGGTGAACTCGACGTCCAGACCCGCCGAGCGGAACGACACGTCCTTGCCGTTGGCGGTGGCGGTGGCACCGTTGACCGATACCACGGCGTCGCGCCCGAAATCCTTGGCGGAAGAGGTCGCGAACGTCCCGCTGACGGCGGCGATCGACACGAACGACTTGCTGCCGAAGTCCGTCGAGTTCACCCGCAGGGCCGCGCCCGACACCTGCGCGCTCAAACCGGTGGCGGCCTTGACGGCGTTGATCGCGCTGGCGACGCCCGAAACCGTCGTGCCCGACGCGAACGACAACTGCTGCGCGCCCTTGCTGCCGGCGACGAGGATCGTCGCACCCCCCGCGCCCAGCGTGCCGCCAGAGTACGTGACAACCCCCGTCTGGGCGGACTGCGTCACGTTGGCCACGACCGTCACGTTCGCCCCGTCCGGAATCGCCGCCGCGTTCACCCGCAGCGACCCGATCTGGTTCGTCGTCACGCCCGAGGTGAGATAGTCAAAATTGCCGTTGAGAAGCTGAAGACCCTGAAAGCTCGTGCTCCCAGCGACACGGTTGATCGTGCTCAGGATCGAGTCGACCTGGAGCTGGTTCGCCGAAACTTCCTCCTGCGAAAGCCCGCCGGTGTTCGACGACGCGGTCACAAGGCCCTGAAGCTGCGTCAACAGCGAGCTGACCTCGCTCAAACCGCCCTCGGCCGTGCCGACAATGTTGCCCGCCCGCGACGCGTTGTCCAGGGCCGACTGGATCCCGATCTTCTCGCCGCGGAGGTTCTCAGATGCGATCAGGCCGGCCGGGTCGTCCGCACCGGTGTTGATCTTCAGGCCGGTCGACAGTCGCGCCAGCGAGGTGTTCTGCGAAGCCTGGTTCTTGCTCAGCACACGCTGGGCGATGAGTGATACGACGTTGGTGTTGATTCTGCTCATGATGGTCTTTCCTTAGACTTTTTACCCCGGTTGGCCTGGTCGAATCGGATCTGCGGTCCTTTTCGCCGGCCGTCTGTGCTTCGGCTCTGCGGGCCATCGCACAAACACGGGACGGGTTACATTCCCTTGAATTCTCCCGCTGGGTGCTCAGGGACGTGTGCACCCGGGACATCTCGGCCCCGCGGAGTTTCCTCCGCCGCCACCCGTTGTTTTCAACGGGTTACTGTCGGCATTTCCCGCCGTGGACCCCGACGGGGCTTTCACCCCGAGGACACTTCTTAAGCACGACCTCCTTCCACGAAACCCACATCGCCAGTTGCCCGCGTCGAAATCCCCGACGTCACGCAACTGGCGCCAAACGTTCCGAATCCACCGGTCGTATCGACCCTCCCGCCTGTACCACTTAATCCAGTAAATCGTCCCCGCGCCGCCACGTCGTTATCAGACAGCGCCTCTTCGCAACCCCCAGCAAATACTCACTTTACATTCCGCGCCCCATAACCCACGCGCCCAGCGCCGACCCCGCCGCCAGGTTCCAGTAATACCACGCCCGCCCAAACGAACGCCCCCGGTTTGGCAGATCCAAACCGGGGGCGCCTGACAGGTTTCGGAAGTGACGCCCCCACTACGGGAGCCGATTCAACCACGCTCCGGGTCCGCGCCGACTCGCGCCGACTCGGACCCTCCTCGGCGCCTCTGGCGCCGTACAACTCATTCCCGATGCTCTCGGGAATCGACCCGCATCTCCGCGGGTCCCGGTGCCTTTAGGGCTCCGGACGGGGGTCGCGCCCCGATTTTCGGCAAGGGACTCCGTCCCGGGCAGGACCGTTCTCCACCCCCCCACCCCACCCCCGGGCAGTCCCCCACGCGTCGCAAGACGCGCGGCGAAACAAATGTCCGGGGGGAAAAAACGGGGGGGATCAGAACGTCGTCACGCCAATTACCGCAGCAGCGACAACACCGACTGCGGCGCCGCATTGGCCTGCGACAACACCGTCGTCGCCGCCTGCGACAAGATCTGACTGCGCGTCAGGTTCGACGTCTCCTGCGCGAAGTCCGTGTCCTGGATGGCGCTCAACGCGGCCGAAGAGTTCTCGAACGCCACGCCGAGGTTGTTCACCGTGCTCTGGATCGTCAGCTTCTGGAACGCGCCCAGTCGGCCGCGAAGCGTCGAAACCTGCTTCGTCGCCGACGTGAGAATGTCCTGAGCCGCAACCAGGCTGCCCGAGCTGAGCGCGTTGGCGCCACCCGAACCCAGCGAGTTGAGGAATCCGGTGTTGGCGTTGCCCAGCGATGCGCTGGTCACCGAACCAATCCCGATGCTGGCCTTGGAGTTCTCGGTCACCTTCGAGCCGAGGCTGAAGGTCGCCCCGCCGCCGGTGATTTGGAAGCTCGATACGCCACCGGTCGTGTTGATAAGGTTGCCGATCGAGAACTCGACGTCCAAACCGGCGGTGCGGACAGTGACGTCCTTGCCGTTGGCGGTCGCCGCCGTACCGTTGACCTGAACCGCGGCGTCGCGACCAAAGTCCTTGGCGACTGACGGCGCGAACGTACCGCTCACAGCCGACACCGCGACGAACGACTTGCTCCCGAAGTCCGTCGAGTTGATCCGAAGTGCCGCACCCGACACCTGCGCGCTCAGACCGGTCGAAGCTTTGACCGCGTTAACGGCGCTGGCGATGCCCGAAACCGTCGTGCCCGAGGAGAACGACAACTGCTGGGCACCCTTGCTGCCAGAAACCAGAATCGTCGCTCCGCCCGCACCCAACGTGCCGCCGGAGTACGTCACAACGCCCGTCTGGGCCGACTGGGTCACGTTAACCGAGACGTTTACGTTCGCGCTGTCCGGAACAGACGCGGCGTTTACGCGCAACGCGGATACTTCGGTCGTCGTCACACCCGAAGTGAGGTAGTCGAAGTTGCCGTTGAGCAGCTGAATGCCCTGGAAGTTCGTGCTGCCGGCCACGCGGTTGACAGTGCTCAGGATCGAGTCGACCTGCAACTGGTTGGCGGCGACTTCCTCAGGCGACAAACCGCCGGTGTTCGACGACGCCGTCACCAGACCCTGAAGCTGCGTCAGCAGCGAGCTGATTTCGTTCAAACCGCCTTCAGCCGTGCCGACGATGTTCCCGGCGCGCGTCGCGTTGCTCAGCGCCGCAGTAATGCCGGACTGTTCGCCTTCGAGGTTCTTCGCCGCAATCAAACCGGCCGGATCGTCCTTGCCGGAGTTGATCTTCAAGCCCGTCGACAAACGCGCCAGGCTGGTGTTGAGGTTGTTGTTGTTCTGCTTCAGCACGCGCTGAGCGACGAGAGAGTTGATGTTCGTATTAATCGTTGACATTGCTGTTTCCTGTTCGGGGGGCCTTCTGGCCCGACCGGGCGACACGCCCGGACGCCGGGGTTACACCGGCCGAAGTCCGTCCCTTGCCTTGCCTTCCCCCCCCACAACGGGCGGGGATTCTGGCGTCGAAGTTCCGGGTCGAAGGGACGTCACCCGGCGCTTCATTTACTTTCTCCGGCCGTTCATTGAACCTGCCGGACCGCCCGCGACGGCGGATACGACTCTCGCGATCAAACCTCCTTCCGCTTCCTGTCTGGACGCGGACGTATTCCGAATGCTCGGAAAACTTCCACATCCACACTTCGCATCGGAAGGAGCACCCCGCCACTTAACGCCCGCACAATCCGCGCCACCCCAACACCCCGCCAACTCGATGATTTCACAAGTCTATTACCGTCATATACTTAGGTGATAAATTCCGCCGCGCAATCAGGTTACCGGGCGTCGATTCACCCCGCTTTTGAAACCCCAAACACCCCCCTACGAGTCCCCACCCACCTCCCACGCGCCCACATTTTCCACCTGTAGGGCCCCGTTACATTCCCACCACTTTCCCCATTGTTCCCCAAAGGCAGAAAGCGGTCTGGGCCCCCGAGTTTCCCCCGTTGGCCCAGACCGCGAACCGTCAGGTCAGCCTGTCGCGATTAGGGCTTGATCACGACCTTGATGCATCCGTCTTTCCGATCCCGAAAAGTCTTGTAGGCCTCTGGCGCTTCCTCCAAACCAATGCGGTGAGTGATGACAAATGACGGGTCAATCTCTCCGGTTTCAATCCGTTTCAGCAGCGGCTTGAGGTAGCGTTGGACGTGTGTTTGCCCCATTTTCATTGTCAATCCCTTGTTCATCGCCGCTCCGAAGGGAACGTTGTCGATCATCCCGACGTACACGCCCGGGGTCGACACGGTTCCGGCTTTGCGGCAGCACATGATGGCCTCGCGTAGGACGTGCGCCCGGTCGCTGGTGAGCAAGAGTGAGGTTTTCACGCGGTCCACCACGGCGTCGAAACTCCCGGCTCCGTGGGCTTCGCAACCCACCGCGTCGATGCAGCGATCCGGTCCGCGACCCTTGGTCTTTTCCATCAGAATTCCGTACACGTCGCCGTCTTCGGAGAAGTTCACGGCCTCGGCGCCGGTCTTGGCCGCCAGCGTTAACCGCTCGGCGACGCGATCGATGGCAATCACCCTCCCGGCCCCGAGCATCCACGCACTGCGAATGGCAAACTGCCCCACCGGCCCGCAGCCCCACACCGCAACCGTGTCGCCAGGCTCGATACCCGCGTTTTCGGCCGCCATGTAACCCGTCGGGAAGATGTCCGACAGAAACAGCACCTTCTCGTCCGACAGATCCGACTCGATTTTTATCGGACCGACGTCGGCGTGAGGCACGCGAAGGTACTCGGCTTGCCCACCGGGGTAGCCGCCGAGCATGTGCGAGAATCCGAAGAGCCCCGCCGGCGACTGGCCCATTGCCTTCCGCGCCATCTCAGCGTTCGGGTTGGTGTTGTCGCAGCAGGAGAACTCAGCGCGTGAGCAGAAGAAGCAAGTTCCGCAAGCAATGACAAACGGCACGACCACGCGATCCCCGACCTTTAGTTTCGTCACCCCCCTGCCCGCTTCCACCACCGTGCCCATCGGCTCGTGCCCGATGATGTCGCCGCTTTGCATTGTCGGCTGGTAACCGTTGAACAGGTGGAGGTCAGAACCGCAAATTGCGGTAGCGGTGACCTTAATGACGATGTCGCCGGGTTCCTGAATCTTTGGATCCGCCACCGTGTCGACCCGAACGTCGCCCCTGCCATGCCAGCAAACCGCCCTCATGTGCCGCTCCCTTCGCGCCAAGAACCGGGCGGGCGTCCGCGGAACATCCCGGAACTGACGTCACCCGCTCAAGCGGTTATCGCCTCACCGCGCGGTATCGCCATCGGGAACGCCCATACTGGTCGCATCGGAATTCCCCCCACTTGGCGCGCCGGCCGCTTCCCTCTCCACGGCCGGGCTGGCGCGTAAACCGGCGGCGGAGCCCGGTCAAGGGTTCCGCCGCCCGAGGATCAATCCCCTAAATCGTCTCCGGCGGCTATCTGCCGCCCAGCAGTGAAAGCACCGACTGTGGGGTCGAGTTGGCTGTGGAAAGCACGCTGGTTCCGGCCTGGGTGAGGATCTGGGCCCGCGTCAGGTTGCTCGTCTCGACGGCGAAGTCGGCGTCGCGGATCTGGCTTTCCGCGCTCGTGACGTTTTCCAGCGCCACCGAGAGCGAGTTGATGTTCGTCTGCAGTGTGTTGCGCTCGAAGGCTCCCAACCGTCCCCGCAGGATCGCCACCTGCTTGATTGCGGACTCGATGACCTCCGACGCCGACCGCGTGTTCCCCGATACGAGCGACGAGTTCCCACCCGTCACCACGTCCGAGAGGAATCCGACATTGGTGCTTCCCAAGCTCGACGCCGAGATCGATTGGATCCCTACGTTTACCTGCTGGTTCGACGACACCTGCGGCCCGAGTTGAAACAGCGCCCCGCCGCCGGTGATGGCAAAGGATGTCTGGCCGAGACCGAAGTTCTTGTCGAGACTGAGCTTGAGATTCAGTCCGGTCGTGTTGAGCGTCAGGTCCAGTCCGTCGCCCACGGTGACCGCGCCGTTGATCGTCGCGGTCGCGTTGCGTCCGGTCGTTCGCTGGACGGTCGACCCCGAGGCGTCGACCACGTCGAACGTGCCCGACCGCGCCTTGACCGCGACGAAGTTGCTCGACCCGAAGTTAGCAGACTCGAACCTCACCCCCGACGCCGCGTTAACCGGATTGTTCAGCCGCGCCGAAACCCCGGTCGAGTCCGCGATCCGGTTGACCGCGAACGCGATCGCCGACGCCGCCGTTCCCGAAGTGAACGTCAGCACCGACACGCCCGTGTTCCCCGTGAACTCCAGCGTCACCGACGGTCCGATCGCCGAGGCATTGAAGCTCAACGACGCGGGCCGAGCCGACGTGAGCACGTTCACCTGCACGGGGATCGACGCGTTGGTCCCGAAGTTGGCCTGGGAGATGTCCAGCGCCTTGACCACCCCGGTGTTCACCCCGCTGGTGAGGTAGTCGAGGTTGCCGTTGAGCAGCTTGAGCCCGGCGAAGGTCGTCGTGTTTGAAATCCGTGTGATCGAGTCGACGGCCGAGTCGATCTGGAGCTGGTTCGCCCGGACCTCGTCGGGAGAGAACGCCCCGGAGTTCGCCGCCTGGACGACCAGAGATTTGATGTTCAGAAGCAGCGACGCAACCTCTGACAACGCGCCCTCCGCCGTCGCAATCACGTTCGACGCCCGCGACGAGTTGTCGATGCCCTGTTTGATCCCGGCCGTTTCCGACCGCAGCCCCTCCGAGGCGATGAGACCCGCCGGGTCGTCGGCGCCGCGGTTGATCCGCAGGCCCGTCGACAGTCGCTGGAGCGTGTCATCCAGCTGCCTCTGCGACCGGGCCAGGCCTCGCTGGGCAGTCAATGACGAAACGTTGGTGTTGATGCGGGACATAGCTGTTCTCCATTTTCGACGTCGGCCCCGGGCCGTTGCGGGGCGCGGTGTGCCGGCTTGATCCGTTCCCCGCAATTTCCGCGGGGGGTTCGCCTTTGGGGGCGTCGCGTCCGGCGCCTCGGTGGCGACGGGGACTTACCGTGGCCCCTATCGGCCCTCGCCGGGTTTGATGTCGCCGGGTGGTTTGGCCTCGCCCTGCGGCGGTTGTGGCGCGCCGGGCGCGACCGATCCCCCGGCGAGTCCCTTTACGCCCTTTGGCGGCGGCGCGAATTTGATGCCCGCGATGTCCTCGGGTTTGACCTGCGCGGCCTCCCGGTTCTCGCGCTTGATCTGCTCGTACACCTCTTTGCGGTGCACTGTCACCGATTTCGGCGCGTTGATTCCCAATCGAACCTTGTCGCCCCTGATGTCCACGACCGTGACTTCGATGTCGTCACCGATCATGATCGTTTCGTCGCGTTGCCTGGACAATACCAGCATCGGACGGCTCCTTCCTGGGTTGTCGGGACCTTCCAGTCCCTTGCTTACCGGGGTTTCGCGTTCTCCTCAGACCCCGGGCGGCTTCCATGCACCGAGCGCGTCATCCGTGACGACACCCGCCGCACTTCCGCCAAATGACCGCCGAAAACTCGAGGAAGAGTCTCCACGGCGGACATGTCACCCTGCAGCGCTCCCGGTCCGCAGCCGGCCTTCCGTGGCCTCCTGCAATCCCGGGCGAGCCTCCCGCGCCCGGCCGCCGCTCTCGCGACCGCCGCACGCGGAATCCAACCGTATCAAGCGCTCTTGGCCAGCGCCATTCCACCCGTCGCCGTCAGCTTCATCAACGGCTGGCGCGTCGTCCACTTCTTCTCCGTCAGCACAACCTGCTGCGCCATCCGGTTCTCGACGTTCACCACGATCGGGCCGAGCAGGTTCCCGGTCAGCCATTCGCCGACCTTGTTGCAGATCACAAACACCTGCGACGCCGCAAGGTCCGTCATCGACAGCTCCGACATCAGCTCCTCGCGGATCGGAACCTCGTACTCCTTGAAGAACGTCGAGGGATCCGTGATCACAAACGCCAGGTGCGGGTCTTCCACACACTGCAGCCAGAAGAAATAGTTCTCCTCGCTCGTCTGAATCAGCGCAAACCGCGTCCGATCCGGGAAGCCCAGAAGGCCCCGCGGAAACGTCATGATCCTGTCGTCGGCAACCTCCAGCCGTCCGAACCTCGTTGTCTGGATCTCCATCGCTTACTCCATCAGCGGAAGCGCCGCGCCAAGCACACTCGCGCCCGACACACGCCCCAATCCACGCCGCGATATCCGTCCGCGGTATCCGTCCCGGTCCACTCGCCAGGTTGAGAGATTCCCCGAACCGCCGAGACCCGCGTCGTCCAACCGATCCTCCCGCAATTTCCGCCCCTTCGGGCGATTCTCGCGGACCTTTTCGGCAAACTCCGCCGATTCCTCGGCAATTCAGCTCATCCAACACACACGATGCAACACCCGTGCCATCACCTCAGAAAATTCAGCAGCGACAACTGACTCACCTGCGCCGTCGTCTGGTAGTTCGCCTGCAACGTCGTCTGCAACAACTGAAACCGCGCAATCGCAGACGCGTAATCCGTGTCTTTGATCTCGCTCAGCAGCGACTGCGTCGCCAAATTCTGGTCCTCCAGAGAGTCCGTACGCGCCTCGATTTCCTTCACCCGCGCCCCGTTGTCACCCCGAACCCGAACCACCCGCGACAAGTCGTCCTTCAACCCCGCGGCCGCCCTGGTAATCTCACCCTGGTTGTTCGACTCCAACGCGCTGGCCAGCCTGAGCAGGTTGTCAAACACCCCATCCGAGCGCACGGGATTCGTATCTGTTCCGGATATCGTCGGACCCGTCGTCGTACCCAGAATCCCCAAGTCCGCCGCCGCCGATGAGAAATTGATCGACTGCACCGACAAACTTCCCGCCCCCCCCGACCCATCCGTCAGAGTGATCCCGTTCCCGACATTCGAGAACGACGCAGTCACCGCGCCCCCCGCCGCCGTGTTAATCCGGTCAATCACGTCCTGAATCGTCGCCGCCCCGTCCAGCTCGATGTCGTACGCCGTCCCGTTGCGGTCCGTCAGTCGGACGTCCGCGCCCGTCCCCGTCTGCACTCCCCGGCCGCCGTTTAGCTGCGACAACGACGTCGCCGGTGACAACGACCGCACCCCCAACTGCGCCGCCAGTTGCCCCCCGTTGTCCCCAACCGAGATCGCGATCCCCTGCGTCGGGTTCACCACGTCGATCCCATTCCCGGCCGAGTTGATCCGCGCCAGCGCACCCGACCCCGAAGCGTTGATCTTGTTCACCACCTCCTGCACAGTCGTCGCCCCGCTGAAATCAATGTCGAACACCGCCGTCCCGTTCGTGATCTTTAGCCCCCCCGCCAGGTCCAGCCCCGCCCCGCCCCGCAGCGCCGAAACCGGCGTAAGCCCCGTCACTTTCGCCGACAAACCCTGTCCCACCAACGGCACCCCCGCCCCCCCTCCCGTCGTCAGCAGCAGCCCAAGGTCCCGCGCCGTCGAGTTCCCCCCCACCTCTGACACCGTCAAGTTCTGCGCCCCCGAGCCCGTCAGCGTCAGCCCCTGCCCCGACACCGACGCCGTCACCAGCCCCGTCGCGTTGATCGTCCGCACCACGTCATCCACCGTGTCCGAACTCGACAGGTCCACCAGCCGGCTTTGCGTGCCGTCGGAAATCAAAATCGCCCCGCGCGCAATTCCCGCGGCCGACCCGCCCGCCCCCCGCAGGTCCGCCAGACGCGCCTGCGGCGTCACGTTCGGCCCCAAGTTCGTCCCCAGCACCGCATTGCTCGACCCACCGAAAACACGGTCGCCGGCCACCGAAATGTCGATCGACGTCGACTCGTCCACCGCGTTGCTCAACACCGACGAAGACCCCGCAAACCGCACGCCGCCCGCGCTCTCCACATACGGCGCCGTCGTGCCGCGGTCGCCCCCGAAGATGAAGAACCCGTTGACCTGCCGGTTCGAAAGCGATAACGCCTGCGAATACAAACTCCGCGCCACCGCCGCAGCCGACGCCCGCTGGTCCCCAGTCACGTCCGAACCCACGTTCGCCGACGCCAGCGATTGCACCTGCTGCAAAATGTCCGTCACATCCCCCAAAGTCGAATCGACAAGCGACAACCGACTTCTCGCCGCCGACAGATTGTCCGCGTACGACTCCCGCCGCTCGAGCGTCCGCTGCAACTGAATCGCGATCGCCGCGGCGCCCGGGTCGTCCGACGGCGCGAACAGCCGCTGACCCGTCGAAAGCTGGTTCTGAACCTCCAGTAACTGCCGCTGTGTCGTCGCAATCGTCGACAACGACAACGTCGACCTCAAAAAGTTCGAAACCCGCGCCGTCTGCAATGGAAGAATCGCCATGAACCACCTCAAATCCCCACCCCGACACAAGCCACCCGAAACGCCTAACGCACCAACGCCAGAATCGTCTGCAACATCTCGTCCACCGTCGAAATAATCCGCGCCGCCCCCTCGAACGCACGCTGCTGCTTGATCAAGTTGATCGACTCCTCGTCCAGCGAAACCCCGGACAACGCCTCCCGCTGGCCCTGCAATGTCTGCAACACCACCGAAGTCCCCGCGGCAACCGTCTTCGACGCCGCAGTCGACGCCGCCAGCCCCGACACCAACGTGTCGTACCCCTGCCGCATTGTCTGGCCCTTCAGTGCCCCCACCGCCACCATGTCCAGCGCGGCGATCGCTCGGGCCGTCTGGTTGTCCCCCGGACTGCCGTTCTTCGCCGCCGCCAGGCGCGACGGGTCCGACGACACAAACCCGTTCACGGCGATGTTCGACGCGTCCGTGCCCGTGAAAAAAGTGTTGATCCCCAACGCCGCCAGCGCCCCCGACGAGTCGTCCGAAAAGCTCAACGTCACGTCCGGAGACCCCGCCCGGATCGTTAATTGTCCGCCCGCAACCGACGCGCTGACGTCTGTCCCGTTCAGCTGCGCCGCAAGATCATTCAGCGACGTCGGCGGCGACGCACCCGCCGAGAGATCGACACGGATCAACTTCGACGTCGTCAGCCCCGTCGACCTCTGCGTCACCGTCACCACGAAGCTCCCGTTGCCCACCGGAAACGGCAGCCCCGCTCCCGCCGAGTCCAGCCGGGCACCCGCGTCCTGCACCGAATTCGTCCCCGACACCGTCGAAATTCCCGCCAAACCCTGACCCGACGAGTGAACCTTGTTGATCTCGAAAATCAACCCCTTCGCCAGCGCGTCCAGCTTCGTGGTCGTTTCGGTCGCCGTCGCCCGCGCCCCGATCAGCCCGCCCAGTTCCCCCCCCTGCGCCGGAATCACCGTCGTCCCGTCTTCCTTCAGCACAAGTTGCGTCTCGACCCCGCCCGGCCCGGTCGTCTGCCGAACCGTGACCCCCCGCGACGTCGTCCCCAGCACCAGCGGCGTCGACCCGACGAACACGTTCAACGAGTTCCCGTCCACCGTCGTCGACACGTCCACCAGTTCCGACAACTGCCTGATCAACCCGTCCCGCTGGTCGCGCAGCCCGTTCGCCTGCCCCGCCAGCCCGCCCTCCGCCACCGTGATCCGACCGTTAAGGTCCGCGATCCGGTTCGTCAGATCGTTCGCGCTCGTCGCCTGCGCGGCGATGCGGTCGTCGATGTCGGACTTCAGACTCGACAACTGCCGCCGCACGTCCGTCACCGACCGCGCCAACGTGCTCCCGTTGGTCAGCACGATCTGCCGCAATCCGGCATCCTGCGGGTTTCCCGCGAGCTGGCTCCAACTGTTGAAAAACTTCGATGTCTGCGTCGAAAGCCCGTTCGTCCCCAGCGCGTTGAATACGCTCTCCACCCGCGACAGCCAAGCCTGCCCCGCGTTCGCCCCCGCCTCGTCAGACGTCGCGCCCCGCAGTCGCGCCAAAAGCGCATTGTCAATCTGCCGGTTCACCGACGTCAGGTTCACACCCGACCCCAGGAACAGTCCCGGACCGATTTGCTGGTCGTTCCCCGGCGACATCGAAGCCGTCTGACGCGTGTAGTCCGGGTTCCCGGCGTTGGCGATGTTGTTCGTCGTCACCTGGATCGCGGCCTGCTGCACCGCCAGCGCGTTTCGACCGATGTTCAGCGAATTAACCAATGACATGAATCACGCTCCCTTGCGACCCGACCTCAGCCCACCATCTCCAGCGAACCCGTCCGCACACTCCCCAGCCCCGCCCGCGGCGAACCGCTCCGCGTGTACGTCCCCGCGTCCCGCATCGCGGCCGACATAAGCCGCATCGCAAGGTTCAAGTGCCCCAACACAGAGCCCGCCAGCCTCCCCGCGACGTGCGACGCCCCCGCCACCTCCGTCAACACCTTCCGCAGGTCGTCCCTCAACCCCAGCAACCGCGCCCGACGCCCCTGGTCCGACACCGCCGCCGCAATCTGAGTCAGCGTCGGCTCGGACCCCGCGGGGACCGCCACCTTCAACGCCACGGCAGCCGCCGCCGCAAGCGCCCTCCGCCGCGCCTCCGACCCCGAAACCCTCATCCGAATCCGCTCCTGCTCCGACGCCAGCGTCTCCATCGTCGCCGCACGCAGCGAACCCATCGCCTCCCGCTGCCGCAACAACAGCGACAACAACTGCCGCTGGTCCGCCAATAGCTGCGTCAGCGACTTCTCCAAATCGTCAACAGATTGATACATGCTCACTTCGCACCCCATTTCGCAATGTTCGCTTCCGCGAGACGTCCATCGGCCAGCGCCTTATTCAGTTGATCGTCCGCCGTCGCCGTGTGACCCGCGCCCAGCCGCCTGACGATCGAATCCACCAGCGGGTCATTCCCCCGCCCCATCGCCGAAACAATCTTCTGGTCCAGCAGCTGCGAGAACGCATCGCCGCCCCTCCCACCCGAAAACCGCTCGTCCTTGAACGGCGAATCGCGCATCTGCTTCAGCATCGGCGTGTAAAACGCCTGCGCCACCAGCTCCCCGCCCGCCCTGCGGATCTCCCGCTGCTTCTCAGACTCCGCCGGCCGATTGGCACCTCCCAGCCGCGGCCGCCCGCGCGCGAAAAACCCTTCCGTCGCCACCCCCGCCGTCAAGTTCGTATTCATGGTTGCGCTCCATCCACCACAAGTTTGGCGTGCAGTTTCCCGGACTTGTGCAGCTCCCGCACGATATTGATTCGGTCCTCCGCCGGCACCTTCAGCTGCTCCAACGCCCCGACCAGATCCTGCAGCTTGGCGTTCCCCTGCATCGCCCCGCCGGTCTCCACCGCAATCGCCGTCTGCATCGTCACCACGGGCGTACGCGGGGACGCAACCGGCTTGGGCGTCACCGTCTGGATCGTCAGCCCCTTGTACGAGATCACCACCGGCGAAATCTCCACGTCCCCCGTCACGATGATCGTGCTCGTTCGTGTGTTGATGATCACCCGCGCCTCCTGCGGCATGATCGGCAGCGGCAGCCGCTGGATCCGCGCGATGAACCCGTCCGGACGCTCGCGCTCGCTCTCGGGGATCACCACCTCGATCGTCCGCGGGTCCACCACCGACGCGATCATTTTTCCGTCGGCGCTCTCCGCGTCGTTGATCAGCTTCGCGATCGTGCTCGCCAGCCCCCAGCTCGACGCCGCGTCCTCCACCACCAGCGTGATCTGCCGCCCACCCTGGATGAACGGCTGCGCAAGGTCCTCCTCCACGATCATCCCCTGTTTTATCACACCCGTCGTCGGCGTCGATGCGTCTTCCAACACGATCGCGCCCTCGGCCAATCCGAAAGTCGGCCCGCCCGGCATGCCCGTCAGCGGCGAAAACACCAGCCGCCCCCCCCGCAAACTCGACGCCGCGCCCATCGACATCACAAACACATCCAATCGGTCCCCCCGCCGAACACCGTTGCTCGGCAGCGTCGCCGTCACCGTCACCAGCGCAACGTTCCCGCTCTTGGAAAGCTCCTCCAACGTCGCGCGATTGTTGTACTTCTCCAGCATCGCCTGCAGCGGCCTGATCGCCGGCAAATAGTCGCCCCCGTCTCCCGTCCCCTTCAATCCGTACACCAGACCCACACCCGTCAGGATGTTGTTCTGCTGACCGTAGATCCGCGTCACGTCCGCAATCTTCACCGCCCACACCGGCCGCGCACCCACCGCCGCCACCAACGCCACCACACACCAAACCATCCACGAATTCTTCATAGCGGTATCCACCACTTTGTTCCTTCACCCGCAGCCGCCGCGCCCGCAGTCCCCGCCCCGGTCAAAACGGGTTGATCTTGTCCACCAGTGTCGGAATCCAGCCCCGTTTGCTCGAATCCCGTGCCGCGCCCCTGGTCGTCTTCTCCAGCGACAAATCCGCCAACTGCGTCGATAGCACCGAATTGTCCGGCGTCACATCCTCCGCGCGCACCATCCCCGTCAGCACCATTTTCAGCTCCTCCTCATCGTTCTTGATCTGCTTCGTCGCCTGAACGATCAGAAGCCCGTTGGGCTTGACGTCGATCACCTGAGCCTGCACCCGCGCCGAAACAGAGTCCGTCCGCTCCACCGTCCCCTCGCCCTTGAAGTTGCGGTCGCCCTGGAACTTCAGTTGTGGTTGGCTCGTAAGTGGCTCGCGCCCCTTCAGCGACAGCTCTCCCAGCGAAAACTTGAGGTACTGCTCCAGAAGGAGGTTGAAGTCCGTGTTCTTTTTCAGATCCGTGCTCGCCTCCGCCTTCGACTGCGACTCCTCACGGATGATCACCGTGATCAGGTCAAACTTTTTGATCGACCTCGGCTCGGGCGGCCGGACTGCAAAGACCGAAACGTCCCTCGCCGCCGCCGTGCCTCCCCCTGACGTACCGCCGTTGCCCATCCGGAACAGCGAGCCCCCCGCCTGCTTGAACGCGTCCGACGGCTGGGCCGGAGTTCCGCCGCCCCCCGCCCCCCCCGCCGCGCCCTGCGGGGGCGCACCTTCCGCCTGTCCACCCGCCGCCGGAGGCACGCTTTGCGCAGTCGCCACCCCACCCACAGCCGATACCACCAGACCAACCATCCAGCTTTTGCTTATCATTTGACTTACTCCTCTTTCAAAGCGCCCGGTCCCAACTTCGCCTCCTGCGGACCCACCACAGTCACCTGAAACACATCGTTTGTCTGTTCGTTTCTGACCCGAATCGTCTGCCCATACGCCCCCGCCTCCACAGCCTTCGCAACCGCACGCACCTCAATCCCGCCCTGCCGAAGCAGCACGCTCACGAGCTGCCCCGACCTCACCAGCAACACCGGATCCAACATCCGCACCGCAAGAACCGTGCCAGGGGCAATCGGCTTGCTCGCCTGCATCGTCAACACCTGCTCCCGCGACAACAGGCGCTCCTCCGCAAGCTTCTCCACCAGCACCCGCTGAACCTCAACATCCTCATCCCGCACCAACTGCCCAGCCGACAGCCCCCGCCGCGCCACCACCTGCGTCTGCCACGCCCGCACCCGCGCCACAACCTCCACCCGCCGCGTACTCCTCACCTTCTCGCTCTCCGTCCACAACGTCACGCTCCACGTAACAGGCCCCAGGTTCCGCAGTCGCGTCTGCCCCAACGACCAGCCGAACGTCGGCCCCGCCAGCTTCAGCACCCGCTCGTCCGCCGGGTCAAAGACAATCTCAATGTCTTCCGCCTTCAGGCCCAACCGGTCCGTCACCTCACGAATTAGCGCGTCGCGTAACGTCACCCCCGCAAACGTCGCTCCCACACCCGGCACTTCGTCACGCAGCGGCCTGACCGTCGAGCTCGCCAGCTCCGCGCGCTCATCAACCTTCGCGTCCGCCGCCGACCCGCGTGGAACCTCCACACCGCCCCCGCCCGAACGCACTTTCCCCGCCGCGCCCTCGACCTTCTCGCGTGCCTCGCCCGCAGGCGCCCCAGCTTTGTCAAGAAAATCGTCCAAGTCTTTCGACTCGATCTTCGCCGGCTTGCCCGCGTGCGCCGCCCCCGCGTCGAGGCGGGTCACCGTCACTTTCGTCGCCCCGCGGAAAACCAGCTCCCCCGGATGCACGCCCGCACCCCTCAGCACCTCCCTTACCTGCCCCAGCTCCAGCACCACCGTCCGCTCCCCCGGCGAAAACCGCGCCACCACCAACTCCGACAACCCCCCGGCAAAAAACGCGTTATCCCGCACACCCCATCGCACCACCTGCTTTACCCTCACCTCGGCGCCCACCACCGAAACCTCGCTCCTCACCTCAGCCATCGCCGGCGCACCGCCACCCACCTCCTGCCCCCGCGCAAACACCGCCCCCAACGCCACAACCGCCGCAACCGCCATCTTCGCCAACACCATCGCACACCACCTTCGACTAAGCCCCTACCGACCCTTAACCCCGACGCAGGTTCGTAACCGTCTGCAGCGACTGGTCCGCCGTCTGGATCGACTGGCTGTTGAGCTCAAAGGCCCGCTGCGTCTTGATCAGCGAAACCAGTTCCTTCACCGGGTCCACGTTCGACCCCTCCAAAAACCCCGCCCGCAGCACGCCCGTCCCATTGTCCCCGGGCGTTCCCGTCGACGGCGGGCCAGACCCGTCCGACTCCGTGTACAACCCGCCGCCCAGCAGGTTCAGCCCCTGCGGGTTCACGAAATTGGTCAACTGAAT
>JBBRUM010000015.1:0-17849 GCA_038247815.1 Tepidisphaerales bacterium
CAAGCCCAAGGGCTGCGAGCACTGCTCGGGGATCGGTTTCCGCGGGCGACTGGGGATCTTCGAGATGATGATAATGAACAGCGAACTGCGAAACCTGGCGTTCGAACGCGCGGCGAGCAACAAGCTCCGGCAGGCCGCGCTGCGAAGCGGGATGAAGAGCCTGCTGCAGGACGGCAAGCTGAAGGTGCTCAACGGAACGACGACGGCGGAGGAAATCGTCAAGGTCGCACAGGTCGAAGGGCTCGTAGAACAGTAGAGGAAAGAGTTGCTGGTGAGTTGGTGTTGGAAGCTAGGGGAGCAAGTGGGGCGGAAGGCGTTGGGCGGAGCGGTCTCACGACCGGACTAGGGCGGACCGTACGAGGTGTCAGGTAACCAGCAGCAAGTGGCCAGTAACAAGCAAGAAGGATTCAATCATGTCCACCATTCAAATTGACCGTCTTTTGGATACGACCGTTCGGCGCAAAGCTTCGGACTTGCATCTTGTGGTGGGCAAGCCGCCGACGCTGCGGTTGCAGGGGGGGTTGCGGGAGTTGCAGACGAAGGTGCTGGACGCCGAGGACACGATGACGTTGATGAAGTCGATCACGCCTGAGCGGATTCAGCAGGAGTTTGAGGAGACGGGGTCGGGCGACTTCGGGTTCCGGTTCGGGGAGGAAGCCCGTTTCCGGGTGGCGATCTTCAAGCAGAAGGGATGTTGTTCGCTGGTGATGCGGCGCATTCCCACGAAGCTGCTGACTTTCGAGGAGATCGGATTGCCGGCGATGGCGCGGCAGATTTGCCGGCGTCCGCGCGGGATTTTTCTGGTGACGGGGCCGACCGGATCGGGGAAGACGACGTCGCTGGCGACGATGATCAACCACATCAACGAGAACTTCGAGCGGCACATCATCACGATGGAAGACCCGATCGAATACTACCACCCGCACAAGAAGAGCATCGTGGTGCAGCGAGAGGTGGGGATCGACGTGCCGAGCTTCTCCGAGGCGCTTCGGCGTGCGCTGCGGCAGGACCCGGACGTGATGCTGGTCGGTGAGATGCGCGACTTGGTGACGATCGCGTCGGCGATCACGGCTGCGGAAACGGGGCACTTGGTGTTCGGCACGCTGCACACGTCGGGCGCGGCGAGCACGATCAACCGGATCATCGACGCGTTCCCGACGGACGCGCAGGAGCAGGTTCGAGTGCAGCTGGCGAACAACTTGATTGCGGTCATTTCGCAGGTGCTGTGCCCGCGGGCGGACCAAGAGGGCATGATCGCGGCGTACGAGTTCATGTACGTGACGCCGGGCATTCAAAACCTGATCCGCGAAAACAAGGTGTTCCGGATCGACTCGGAGATTCAGACCGGCAAGCGGTACGGCATGCAACTGCTGGACGACACGCTGTGGAACATCTTCCAAGCCGGCAAGATCAGCGCCGAAGAGTGCATCGACAAGAGCAAGAACCCGGGAGGGATGGTCGACAAGTTCAAGCGCAACGGAATTACCGCGCCGGACGACAGCGAACTGCTCCAAGCCGAGGCGGAGGAAACCGGGCCCAAGCAGACCGGCGCCGAAAAGGCGACGGCTGCGGCCTCCGAAGCCGAACGCAAGGCGCAGATCGAAGCCAACCGCGCCCGAATGCTCTCGGCGATGGGGAAGAAGCCGACGTAACCGCGGGAGTGGGTCGCGGGGCGGGGTCGGTTCAGTCGGGGGGGGGTTGGAGAGTTTTGGCCACAGGAATTGGAGTTTGAACGATGTCGCAGACCACCACACCCCCCTCTTCGCCGAGCAATGATCCGCCGCGTCGTCCGACTGGGGCGGCGACGCCGGCTTCGTCGAGGGGAGACACGCCGGTTGTACCGAACCCCAAGCCGGCGCTCGGTGGCGGCTCGTCGTTGAGTGGTGGATCGACGCCGGTGGGTGGCGGCGGTGGAGGCGGGAGCGGGACGTCGATTCCCATGCCCGCGATGACGGAACTTCAGGGGCGGCCGATCGGGCGCGTGCTGACGAAGATGGGGAAGGTGAGCCGCGAGCAGGTGGTGGAAGCGCTCAGCTTCCAGAAGGCCAAGGGCGGGGCGCTGGGTCGGATTTTGTGCGACCTGGGGTACATCAAGGAGTCGGAGCTGAACATCGCGCTGGCGGCGCAGCGGGGGTATGAGTTCATCGACCTGACGGGGGTGAGCGTGCAGGCCGAGGCGGTGGCGGCCGTGCCGGCGCAGATCGCCACGACGAACAAGGTGCTTCCGCTGACGTTCGACGCCAAGACGAAGAAGCTGACGGTGGCGCTGGCCAGCCCGGAGAACTTCCGCGCGCTCGACGACCTGCGCAACGTGATGGGGTATACGGTCACGGCGAAGATCGGCGACGCCGAGGTGATCGACAAGCTGGTGGGGAAACACTACAACACCGCGGCCGACTCGCTGGGGGAAATCCTCGGCGAGATGCAGACCGATGACAACCTCAAGGGCCTGAAGAATCGCGGGGAATCGGTCGACCTCGAGGACTTGAAAAACGCGGCCGACTCGAACCCGGTGCGAAAGCTGATCAACCTCGTGCTGCTGCAGGCGATCAAGGACAAGGCGTCGGACATTCACTTTGAACCGTTCGAGGACGAGTTCAAGATGCGGTACCGGATCGACGGAATTCTGTACGAGATGATGCCCCCGCCGAGTCATATCGCGCCGGCGATCTCATCCCGCATCAAGGTCATGGCGAACCTGGACATCGCCGAACGTCGCATGCCGCAGGACGGGCGCATCGAACTGAACGTGAACAACCAGCCGATCGACTTGCGCGTGTCGGTGCTGCCGACGATGTTCGGCGAGAGCGTTGTGATGCGCGTGCTCGACCGGAGCAACGTCAGCTTGGATCTCGACCGCATCGGGTTGCGGGAGGACGACCTGACGTCGGTGCGTCAGCTGATCCACAAGCCCAACGGCGTGATCATCGTGACCGGCCCGACCGGTTCTGGAAAAACCACCACGCTGTATTCGGGCCTGCGGGAGCTCAACGACATTTCGAGCAAGTTGATCACGGCGGAAGACCCGGTCGAGTACGACATCGACGGAATCATTCAGTGCCAAATCAAGGCGGAAATCGGGCTGACGTTCGGAAGGATTCTGCGGGCGATGCTGCGTCAGGACCCGGACATCGTGATGGTGGGTGAGATTCGCGACCATGAAACCGGGAAGATCGCCATCGAAGCCGCGCTCACGGGCCACCTGGTGTTCAGCACGCTGCACACCAACGACGCTCCCAGCAGCGTCGCGCGTCTGCTGGACCTTGGCATCGAGCCGTTCCTGGTGACGGCGGCGATCGAGGGCGTGATCGCGCAGCGCCTGGTGCGGCGGATCTGCTCGCACTGCAAGACGGAGTACACGCCCAACGAAGAGCAATTGATGGAGCTCGAGTTGCGAAACGACGACGTCGTGGGCAAGCGTTTCTACTACGGCAAGGGGTGCGAAAACTGCAATAATACGGGGTACCGGGGCCGAATGGGGCTCTACGAAATCATGATGCTCGACGACGAGATGCGCGACGCGATCATCAAGCACGCTAGCACGCAGATTCTCCGGCAAATGTCCAAGGCGCGTGGGATGCGAACGCTGCGTCAGAGCGGGCTGATGGCGATTTACGATGGGATCACGACGATCGAGGAAGTGGTTCGCGAGACGATCATGGAAGAGGGATGACCTGACGACCGGCTGGGCGCGGAGACCACTGGTTTTTGTGGGAATGGCTGTCGGGAAGGGTCCCGTCGGCTTATGGTTGGGGCATGTCGCACGCATTTAAGTTGTTGCAGAGGTGGTTTTTGACCGGGTTGTTGGTTTGGCTGCCGTTCATCGGGACGGTGGTGTTGTTTGTCTGGGCGTTCAACCTGCTGGACGGGTGGGTTCAGCCGTACGCCGAGTCGATTTTGGGGCGGCGCATTCCAGGGTTGGGGCTCCTGATTCTCATCGCAACGACGCTGGCCATCGGGGCGATGGTGAGTAACTTTGTCGGGAAGAAATTGGTGGTGATCTTCGAGGGGATCATTAAGAGGATCCCGGCGATCAATGTGGTGTACCGGTTCATCAAGGACTTTAGCGACACGTTCCTAAACCGGGAAAAGGGGGCGTTCCGGGAGGTGGTGGCGATTCAGTATCCGCGGGAGGGGTATTGGGCGATCGGGTTCATCACCGGCGAGGTGCCGCAGTCGTTGACGACGGTGGACCATGAAGAGAAGGTGCTGGTGTTTTTGATGCAGGCGTTCAGCCCGGCTGCGGGCGTGCTGGTGGCGGTACCGCGGCGGGAGGTGGTGAAGCTGGACATGCCGGTGGACGCGGCGCTGAAGTTGATCCTGACGGGGGGTATCGTCAAGTCGGCGTCGACCGAGCAGCATGCGACGGATGTACCCGAGGTGCTGTCGACGATGAACCTTTCCCGGCGAGAATAGTGAAGCCGGACGGCGTGCGGGATCGCCAAGTACCTAAGATATCAACCGGGGCCGGTGAGATTCATCTCACCAACCCCGGTCGGGTCGGGTAACGTAAATCGCCATCCTCCGGTCATCGGCAACTGTCGATTTTTCAATCTGGCAACAAAATAAGAACAACCGATTGCATTAGGCCTGTCGTTGCCACATTCGGAAATTGTGTTATCTCAAGTGGAAATGGTGCCGACGCGGGTTTGGACGGTAGCGGTGGTGGTCGTTCCGGAGTTTGCCGGGGGGCGGGCGCTGTTTCAGGGGTCGTCGATGGTTTTGGCGGCGGCCGGGGTGGAGGTGATCTCGATTCGTCAGCCGATCGATGTGGCGGAGGAGACGTTGCGTCGGATGAATGTGGATGGAATTCTGGTGCCTGGGTGGCGCGCTACGGAGTTGGCTGCGGCACGCCGTGTTACGCCGGTGGTGGTGTCGACAATGCAGCGGTCTCTGCCTTTGGCGGCGACGGTGGCGGTGGCGGTGGACAATGATGAAGTGGGGGCGATGGCGGCAGAGGCCCTGATGCGGCGGGGGCTGAGTCGGTTGTTGTTTGTGACGTTCAACCGGGAGGGCGACTCTGAGATTCGGTTCGAGGGGTTCCGGCGAACGGGAGAGGGGGGAGGCGCTCGGGTTGAGCGAGTCTACGTGCCGGGGGTGTATGTGGTGGAGGAGCGACGGGCGGTGGCGGAGCAGGTGATGGAGGGAGTGGGGCGGTTCGGGGGGGATGGTGGCGGGGGCGGGATGGGGCCGGTGGGGGGTGCTGGCGTTCAACGATTACGTGGGTGTGGCGGTGATGCGGGTAGCGCGGGAAAACGGATTATCCGTACCGGGGGACTTGTTTGTGGTGGGGATCGACGACGACGCCGACGAATGCAATGCGGTGCGGCCGACGCTGTCGAGCATGGATCTGAATTACCGGCAGATGGGCAGGCGGGCGGGCGAGATGATCCTTGACATGCTGCGTGCGCGGGCGGATGGGGTGGCGGAGGAGGGGTTTCGGTGCCTCCGGGTGAGGCCGGCGGGGATTGTGGAGAGGGAATCGACGCGCGGGGTGGCCACGACCGACCCGGTGCTTGCCGAGGCGATGGGGTTTCTGCGTGCGCATGCGATGCGTGTGGTGACGGCGGAGGAGGTGGCGGAGCACGTGGGGCGAAGTCGGCGTTGGCTGGACGGGTCGATGAAAGCCGCGTTCGGGCGGACTGCGGCGGAGGAGGTGATGCAACTGAGGTTGGAGCACGCGGCGCGGTTGCTGCGGGATCCGGCGCAGCATCTGGGAGCGGTGTCGTCGGCGTGCGGGTTCAAGGCGTTATCGCATTTTTGCAGGTCATTTAAGTCGCGCTTCCGGGCAACGCCGACGCAGTGGCGCGGGGAACGGACCAACTGAGGACGTTCAACGCGCCCCGGCAAAGGTTGCGGAGATGTCGACGGGGGTGGTCGGCACGGAGCCGGGCTGGGGTTTCTTGAAGGTGCTGGTCTTGATGCGTTTTTGCAGCTCGGACCAGTAGAGGTCGTCGTCGAAGGGGAGATGGACGGTTTTGTCCAGCCAGGTGCTGAGGAGCATGGCGTTGGCGAGGGTCAGGCCGTGGATGCCTTCTTCGCCGGGGGCGAGGAGGGGCGTACCCTTGACGATGGCGGCGACGAAGATCTCGGTGACGCGGCGGTGCTGGTCGCCGGTCGAGCCGCCGGCGATGGAGCAGTCCCAGGTTTCGGCGCTGGGGAAGTGGTCGGGGGTGGTGTCGATGAACTGTTGAATGGGTTTGCGGGCGCGCTTGAAGGTGATGCGTTCGTTATCGAGGGTGAGCAGGCCGCGGTCGCCGGCGATTTCGAGGCGGTTGACGCCGGGGGCTTCGCCGGTGGTGGTGACGAAGGTTCCGGTGGCTCCGTTGGGGAACTTGAGGTAGGCGGTGACGTCGTCTTCGACCTCGATTTTGTGGAAGCGACCGAAGTTACAGAAGGCGCGGACCTCGGAGGGAACGCCGCACCACCAGGTGAAGAGGTCGAGGTTGTGGGGGCACTGGTTCATCAGGACGCCGCCGCCCTCTCCGGCCCAGGTACCACGCCAGCCGCCGGAGTCGTAATAGGCCTGTGAGCGAAGCCAGTTGGTGATGGTGTACGACACTCGGCGGATCTCGCCGACTTCCCCGGAGGCGAGGAGGTCCTTGACCTTTTGGTGGGCGGGGATGGTGCGCTGATTGAACATGACGCCGAAGATTTTTCCGGCGGTGGCCGCGACTGCGTTGAGCTCCTTGACCTGCTTGGTGTAGACGCCGGCGGGTTTTTCCGACAAGACGTGGAGGCCGGCTTGAAGGGCGGAGATGGCGATGGGGGGGTGGTCGTAGTGGGGTGTGGCGATGATGACGGCGTCGACTTTTTTGGAGGCGATGAGAGCGGGGGCGGAGTCGAAGTAGGCGAGTTTGTCGCCGTGGGTGGCGCGGAAGCGGTCGATGCGGGCGGGGTCGATGTCGGCTATGGCGGCGAGGGTGGCGTTGGGGACGGCGCCTTTGGCGAGGTATTCGATGTGGGCCGAGCCCATGTTGCCAACGCCGATGACGCCGATGCGGACGGAAGTGAGTGCTGCCACGGTGGGATCTCCAGGGAACTCGAGGGTCGGGTTGAGAGTTTTAGGGTGGGGGAAAGCCGGGATGTCCGCAAGGGGTGAACGCGACGCGGGTGTTGTGGTTTTGCGACACGGAGCGCTCAGCGGGGCAATTTAGGGGGGGAGGAGTTGTTGGGCGAGGTCGGCGAGGGCGGGGTCTTCGCGGACGGCGGCGGCGAGGATTAGGCGGGCGGAGGCGATGTCGCCGGAGCGAAGGAGGGTTTCGGCGAGTTCGAGGCGGATTCGGGCGGCGGGGAGACCGGGGGGAAGGAGGGGGATGGCGTCGTTGAAGTGGCCGGCTGCGGAGGAGAGGCGGAGGGCACGCTCGGGGTCCGGGTGGTTCTCAGCCGAGCGGCGGAGGGCACGGGCGAGGGCGATGCGCCACTCGACCCGCGCGGGGTCGAGCTGGACGGCGGCTGCGAAGTGTTTCACGGCGGTTTCGAGGTCGCCTTGTTGGAGCGCGACTTGGGCGAGGCTGGCGTGAGCAAGGTTAAAGTTGGGTTGTAGGGAGATGGCGCGTTCGAAGAGCGCGCGGGCGGCGGGGAGGTCACCGGCGGCGATGTCGAGCTGACCGAGGGAGGTCATGGCGCGGACGAAGGTGGGGTCGGCGGCGAGGGCGGATCGGAAGGCGTCGCGGGCTTGGGGAAGCTGGTTGCGGCGTTCGAACGCCAAGCCGGCGTTCCAGTGGGTTTCAGGGAGGTGGGGCGCGAGGGCGCGGGCGGACATCATGAAGTCGAAGCGTTTTTGCTCGTGGACCGTGCGCTGGGCTGGGGAGGTGGCGCGTTGAAGGAGCTCGTGGTGGGCCAAGCCGAGGTTGATGTGCACCATCCAGCCGGCGGGGTTCTTGGCGAGCGTGTCGGTCCAGAGGGTGAGGGGGTCTTTGTAGATGCGGGACTGGAGAAGGGTGAGAACGGTGAGGGCCGAGAGGAGAACGACGGGCACGGCACGGGGGAGGCGGGCGAGGAGCAAGCCCGCGGCAGCCAGGGGGGCGAGGGAGGCGAGGTGTTGGAAGTGGTCGGCGACGAAAGAGTAACGGTGGGGGTAGACGTTAAAGAACCCGAGGGCGGGGAGAAGGGTGCCGATGTAAAAGGCGGCGACAACGAAGGGCCCCCGGCCAATGCGGCGGCGGAGGAAGAACAGGGTAACCAGGCCCCCCGCCGCTGCGAGGGGAAAGAGGTACTGCCACGGCTGGGCGGAGTCGATGGTCCAGCGGGGATAGATGAAGGCGAGGTTGAACGGGAACACGAGGGTGTGGAGGTAGAAGACGACGGCGCGGCCGGCGATGAGGCAGCGGTCGACGAACGAGAACGCCCACTCCGGGCCGGAGGCGACGACGTGGGTCCGCTCGAGGTGGGCGGTGAAGAGGCCCGCAGCCAGGCCAAGTGCGAAAAACGGAAGCACGGGAAGCACGTCGGACTTGAACGAGATGCGGCCGCTGCTCCAGTACACGTAAAGCAACCATGCGGCCGGGAGCGAGGCGGTGACGGTCTTCGAGGCGAGGGCGAGGGCGAAAAAAAGGAAGGCGAGGACCAGTCCGGGTGTGGTTCGACGGGTGAGTTGGAGGAAGGCGAGGAGGTAGAAGACGAGGGAGAGGGTGTTCTTGCGCTCGGTGATCCAAGCGACAGACTCAACGTGAACGGGGTGCAGCGACCAGAGCAGCGCGCCGAAGAGGGCGGCGGCGGGCGGGAACTCGAGCTTGCCAAGCACGCGGTGGAGCAGGACGGCTGCGAGGGCATGGAGCAGGATGTTGGTGGTGTGGTACGCGGGAGCCCAGAGCCCGAAGAGCTGGTACTCGGCCCAGAAGGTGGTGAACACGAGGGGATAGAACTGGGGGGACGAGGAGGGCGAGGTCCAGGTGCGGAAGAGGCCGGGGAGGTCGCGGAGGTTGGGGTTGTTAACGACATAGTCGGGGTCGTCCCAGATGAACCCGGCGGAAAAGGCTGGGAGGTAGGCGAGGACGCTCATCAGAGCGATGATCAGGGGCGCAAGCCAAGTGCGGGCGGGGGCGGGTGCTCCAAGGGGGGGTGAGGACATGGGCGTTGTCCCGGGAGCTTAGCGGAAGTAGGCGGCACGGAGGGATTGGAGGAGTTGGTGCAGGCCGGTGCGGAGGGTGGGGGGGAGGGCGGAGTCGGAGGCGGCGGTTTCGGAATCGACAAGGAGGGTTGTGACGACGTCGGCTGTGCGGGCGACGGCACCGCGGTCGAGGAGGTCTTGGCGGAGGCGTTCGGCGATGGCGACTCCATCGGTGCCGCCGAGGGTGGCCGAGGCGAGGGCGGAGTCGAGGGCGGCGCGGTCGGGGGGGGACATGGCGGCGCGGGCGCGGATGAGGGTGATGGTGCGTTTACCTTGGACGAGGTCGCAGCCTTCGTGGGCGGGTGCGGCGAGGTCGACGAGGTCGTTTTGGAGTTGGTAGGCTTGGCCGAGGGCGAGGGAGAATCGGGAGATGGCCTGCTGGGCGGGGACGGACGCGCCGGCAGCCAGTGCTCCGGACATCATCGGGCCCTCGAAGGTGTACGCGGCGGTTTTCCAGTGGTACTCGCGGAGGAGCTCTTCCTCCCGGACGGCGTCGAGGGGGACGTGGGCCTGGACGATGTCGATGGCTTGGCCGAAGCCGGTGGTGGAAGCGACGCGGGAGAAGAGCTTGAGGACGTCGCGGTATCGGTCGCCGGGGAGTTCGAGGTTGTGGAGCAGGGAGAGGGCTGCGGTGAAGAGGAGGTCGCCGCCGACGATGGCCATGTTGATTCCGAAGATGGGCGAGCCGGAGTCGAGGGCGGCGAGGCGGCGGTGGAGCGAGGGCTGGGCGCGGCGGTAGTCGCCGTTGTCGATGATGTCGTCGTGGGCGAGGAGGAAGGCGTGGAACAGTTCCCAGGCGCAGGCGAGGTCCAAGACGGAGTGGGAGGTGTTGGAAGATTCGGTGCCCCCGCAGTGCTGGTAGGTCCAAAGGCAGAGCTGGGGGCGGATACGCTTGCCGCCCGAGAGGACGTACGCCCGCAACGCGTCAGTGAGCTCACCGAGATCGTGGCCGCCTAGGGTGCGGTCGATCAGCCCGGACAGGTGGGTTTCGAGCAGGGAGAGTTCGGCGGGCGAAACAAGTCTCAAGGTAAGGCCTTCTTTCAAGGGGCCATTGTTAGGGCAGGGGCTGGGGGATTCAAGGCACCCGACGATTCGAGTGTGAGTTGGCGGAGGTCGGTTTCATATGATTGGGGTTCAAGAAATGGGCAGAAACTGCACTTCAGCCCGGCGGAGGAGATCACGCGACGTCGGGTAGGTCAGACGGGCCGCCGCATCAGGATAGGTGAGAAAAGCGTAGCCGACGTGTTCCGGGGAGAGGATTACCTCCGTTTCGGTTGTGGAACCGAGGAAGAAGACCACGGCCTTCCGGCAGACCTCGCCGCGGGCGCGGTAGTAGTAGACGGTTTCGATTTGGAAGTATTCGCTGAGGGCGCAGGAGCGGATTCCGGTTTCTTCTCCGAGTTCGCGGAGGGCGGCTTGACGGTCGGATTCACCGGGCTTGACGCCACCCTTGGGGAAGTCCCAGTGGGTGCCGTGGTCGAGGAGCAGGTACTTGCGTCCGGCGGGGGTGTCGGGCTGATAGAGGATGATTCCGGCGGATCGGAGGCGTTTGGCGGGCATGGGTGGTTGGTGTCGCGGCGGGTTAATGGGGCACGGCGTGGGCGAACTCGGGGTGGGGGTCGGCGGTGGACCAGAGGGCGACGGAGGCGAGTCGATGGCCGAGGCGGTCGGTGATGGAGACGCTGCGGACGTGTCGGCGGGCGGCTGAGTCGGCGGGGGTGAGGCCGGCGAGGGCGAGGTCGGCGTCGATGGCTTGGACGAATCCGCCGAGGGTTTCCTGTGTGTCGGAGAAGACGACAACGGCCAGGGCGGAGTCCGTGATGCGGGCGTCGGCGATGAGTTTGGAGTGGTCGACCGCGAGGGCGGCCCGAAAAGCAGCGCCGTGGGTGGATGTGGGGTTGGACAACGGGGGGAACTGGCGGATCACGCGGAGGTTCAGCCAGAGCGCTTCCTCGGGGGGGCAGGCGTCGGCGGGGGTGAACAGGTCGGGCTCGTCGGAAGTCCGTAGTGGGCGGCCGGCGGGGGTGAGGACGAGGTCGGCGCGGACGCGAAGGTTGCGGCGCTTGGCTGAGGTCGAGGGGGTGGAGACTTCGCGCTGGGCGGAGCAGGTGGGGGAGAGGCCGCGGACTAAAAGCTGGTGCAGTTCGAGGTCGTCGAGCGCGTCCAAGCCGAAGACGGCTTGCTCGATGCGGTAGGCGTTCTCCGCGTCCTGCAGGGTCTGGCCGAGACGGCCGGCGAGTTCGTGTAGGTCCCAGGGCAAGGCGGGCTCCAGTGAAAAATCGCTCGCGTGCCCGGGAGAACACCCCGCACGTCGGCGGCCTGAGTATACCGCAAGGCCGCGCTATCTGACGACCATGACCGTCAGGTGGGCGATGGCGTACCCGAAGGCGATCCCGCCGAGAACGTCCGACGGGTAGTGCGCGTCAAGCACATATCGCAGCGCCGCACAGCCGAGGGCGAGCACCCAAAGGACGACGGCGGCTTGGGGGTAGAACGCGGCCAGCGAGACCGTGAGCGCCACTGCGCACGCCGAGTGCGAGCTGGGAAAGCTCTCGCGATGGTTGGCGTGCTTCCACGACGGACCGGCGAAGGTTCCCGCGCCCTCGCGACCGGGGCGGATTCGGCCGAGCAGGCGTTTGAGCAGCATGCAGACGATGGACGCCAGCAGCACCGCGGCGATCACCGTCAGGCTGTTCCGCACGCCGTGGGTTTTGTCGAGGGAGAACACCAGGGCGGCGGCCACCGGCGTGCACACCGACTGCCCGTACTGGGCCAGCCAGCGCGACTCGCGTTTGACGTCCCCCTTCATGCTCGATTCGAGGTTCAGCGTGGTCCGCACGCCGAGAAACTCGAGCACGAGCAGTGCGGCGCATCCGGCGGTGAGCAGTCCGAGCAGGGTCGTGTCCAAGGGAGGGGAGTGTAGGTGGCCCGGGGGACGGCTGGCGAAGGGCGGGACGGGTGGCGTCGCCGGGGGGGGCGGACTAGGCTCTGACCCGCTATGCCCGGCCGGTTTATCATTCTCTCGGTGCTGATTTTGGTCGGGGCGGCGTTCGCCTATCTCACGGGCAACTCGGCTGCCCCGCTATTCGACCGCGACGAGCCCCGCTACGCGATTACCAGTCGCAACATGCTTACCACGGGCGACTATGTCGTGCCCCGACAGTACGACGCGCCGCGGACCGCCAAGCCTCCGATGATCTATTGGGTGCAGGCGGCTTCGATGCGGGTTTTCGGCGAGACGTCGTCGATGGCGGCGCGGTTGCCGTCGTCGGCTGCGATGTTGGGCGTGGTAGTGGCGCTGCTGCTGTTTCTGCGTGGCGAGGCTGACGAAGAGACGGCGCTGGCTGCGACGACGATCTTCGCCTTCGCCGGGCTGACGGGGTTTCTCGCGAAGTTTGCGATTACCGACTCCGTGCTGCTGTTGTCGGTGGCGGCGTCGATGGGGTGCGTGTACCGACTTTGGCGGGGGGACCGGGGGTGGGGCGTGGTGTTGGTGTGGGCGGTGGCGACGGGGGTCGCGGGGCTGACGAAGGGGCCGGTGGTGATCGGGGTGCAGGGGATGACGCTGGCGGCGCTGTTTGCCCTGAGCTTGCTCGACCGCAAGTTCGCGCCGGTCGCGCCGTGGTGGACCCACCCGTACCCGCCGGCGGACAGGAAGACTCCGGGGGCGACGTGGGTGAAGCTGCTGGTGGCGGGGGTGCTAGTGCTGGCGATTGTGCTGCCTTGGCTGGTGATGGTGACGCAGCGCGAGCCGGAGTTTTTGTCCAAGGCCCTCAACCATGACATCATCAAGAGGAGCACCCGGGGCGTGGACGGCCAAGCCCGCCCGCCGGGGTTTTACCTGCTCACGGTGTTCGGCACGTTTTTCCCGTGGAGCATTTTGATCCCCGGCGCGCTGGTGCTTGGGTGGAAGGGGCGTCACCGGCCGCTCACGCGATTTTGCCTGGCGATGTGCGTCGGGCCGTGGGTGATGTTCGAGGCGAGCACGAGCAAGATGGTGCACTGGTTCCTGCCGGTGTTTATCCCCCTGAGTATTTTGTGCGGAGAGGCGATCGTCCGCTGCTGGCGCGGCAAGCATGACGAGTTCGTCAAGACGCCCTTCGCGGTGGCGACGGCGGTGTGGGCGGTGGCGACGGTCTTGGTGGGGCTGGTGGTGTGGGTGGCGGTGCGGGAGCTTCCGCCAACGCAGTCGCGGGTGGCGTGGGCGATGACGGCGTGGGGCCTGCTCATGGCGGGGTCGGGCGGATGGTTCTGGGTGCGTGCGGGATTGGGGGGAGCAAACAGTGGAATGGCGCGGCGGGCGAACCTGTTTCGGGGTGTGGCGGCGATGGGGGTGATGATGGCGGTGCTGTTTCCGCTGGTGTTCAGTTTTGTCGTGCCTCGACTCTGGTTTATGCAGCTCGGGCGGTCGGTGGGTGAGGACCTCAGGGGGAGGGGCGCGGTGGGCGTGGGGAATGTGGTGATGGTCGGGTTCCGCGAACCTTCGCTGGCGTTCTACCAGGGGGGCACCATCCGCGAAGCCGAAACCGGCGCCCTCGCGACCACGGCGGCCACTTGGGCGACCGTCACGCAATCCGTCTGGAGCATCGCCCCCGACGCCGCCCGCAGTCGGTGGTACATCGTCTCCTCACACTCGGGCATCGCATACGCCGACAAGCCAGAAGTGATCGACGTGCTGATCCTCAGGCGCAGATGAGGCGCCAATATTCCTTCCAGCGGGCACATGGGTTGAAACCCCACCGGGGCATATACTGCGGGGCTTGTGGCAGTGACACCGGAAAAAATCCTCGTGGTTCAGCCGTCGTGGGTCGGCGACGCGGTCATGGCCACCCCCGCCCTTCGCGCCCTCCGCGAGCTTTACCCCACCTCCGAAATCACCTACCTCCTCCGCCGGTACGTCAAACCGATGTACACCGGAATGCCCTGGGCAGACCGCCTCGTCACCTACCGCACGGGCAAGGGCAAGGGCAAAGCAGGCAAGAACCTTTTCGACCTCGCCCTGAGACTCCGCCGGGCCAAGTTCGACATGGCCGTTCTGCTGCCCAACAGCTTCAAAACCGCCCTGCTGTGCAAAACCGCTGGAATCGACCGGATCGTCGGATACGAGCGCGACGGACGCGGGTTCTTGCTATCGGACAAGCTCGTGCCGCTGAAGGAAAAAGGCAAGTTCGTGCCCAAGCCGATCGTGAAATACTACCTCGGGATCGCGGGGTATCTCGGGGCGTCCAGTCGGGACCTGCGACTCGAGCTGTTCGTCACGCCCATTGAGCGCCGCGAGGCGTGCGGGGTGCTCACCCGCGCGGGACTGCCGGCGGACATCGACCGCCCAGGAAGTTCCGGCGGGCCGCCGCTGGTGATCCTCAACCCCGGAGCGCAGTACGGGGAAGCCAAGTGCTGGCAGCCGGAGAAATTCGCCGCCGTGGCCGACGAGCTGGTGCGCAACCGCGGCGCGACCGTCTTGGTGTCGGGTGCGCCGCGAGAACGGAAGATCCTCGACGAAGTTTTGCGATCCATCCGAACAAAGGCCATCGACCTCAGCACCTTCGGCGTCTCGCTCGGGGCGCTCAAGGACATCGTCCGACGCTGCGACCTGATGGTCACCAACGACACCGGCCCGAGGCACATCGCAGCCGCCTTCGGCGTTCCAGTCATCACCGTCTTCGGACCCACACACCCCGAGTGGACCGAGATCTACTTCGAAGCCGAGCGGAAAGTCAGCGTGCCCGTGTACTGCGGCCCGTGTCAGAGGAAGACCTGCCCCCTGGACCACCGCTGTATGAAGCTCGTCACCCCTGAAATGGTGCTCGAACAGGCGTCCGGACTGCTCGTACAAGTCGGCGGCGCGAGGATGAAATAGGGCCACCCCCGCCTCACCACCCACCCGCCCGAGGATTCCCAAGATGACCGCGGTGGACAAGCCAATCGCCCAGGAGGATGCCGCCTCCGCCACATCCCCGCCTGATTTGCGACGGCCAGCCTTCCGGACCGAGCCGAGCGGGCTCACCGGCTGGCTGGCGGCGGTGGCACTGGTGGTGGGGTTCTTCCTCGTCGGGGCGGCGCAGTTGTCGCGATTGGAGTTCTCGGGGGGAAGTGAGCAGATCGTCGCGGCCACCGTTTTGGAGATCAAACGCGACCATAAATGGTGGGTGCCCACGCTCCGGGGCCGACCGAGACTGGTCAAACCGCCGCTGACCGCGTGGATCGCCGCAGCCGCCGTCTCGGACGACACCCTGCGTACTTTGGATAACCCCGACCCCGGTCTGCGCAGACAGGCGTACCGCGACCTGTCTTGGCAAATCCGCTGGCCTTCACTGCTGGCGGCGAGCCTGACGCTGCTGGCGGCGTTTGAAGCCGGTCGCGTGATCTTCGGCGTTCGCATCGCGCTGACGGGCATGGTGGTGACGGCGACCGCGCTGCTGATGATGCGGTTCGGGCTTGCGGCAACCACCGACGTCATGCTCACACTTTGGGTGGCGGTGGTCCACGTGGGGCTGCTGCACGCTGTGCTGCGGGGGAGGCGGTGGGCGGGGTGCACGGTGGCGGGGCTGGCGCTCGGGCTGGCGATGATGAGCAAGGGGCCGGTGGCGCTGGTGTTTACGCTGCTGCCGTTCGGGGGGGTGGCGGTCGCGGCGTGGTGGAACGGCGGACTGCGGGTGCGAGAGTGGGCGGCGCCGGTGTGCGCGATGGTGGCGGGGTTGGCGTTGGTCGGGCTGCCGTGGTACGCCGACCAGCTCCGCGTGCAGGGGTGGCCGCTGGTGCAGGCGTGGCGGGTCGAGGTGCTCCGCGAGGGCGCGACCGATCTCCCGCGCGACCCGGTTTGGTCGTACCTGTCGCTGTTCCCGATGATGATGCCGTGGATCGTGTTCATGGTCGCCGGGCTCGTGGCGGCGCTGCGCGAGCGGAGGGAGCTGCCGCGGATGTTCTGGGTGGCCGCCGCGATCGTCTGGCCCATCGTCGTGATGACGCTTTTCAAGGACAAGAACGAGCGTTACCTCCTGCCGCTGGCACCGGTGTGCGGCGTTCTGACGGGGTTCGTCATCGCACGGTCGTACGCGGTGACGCTGGCGAACTGGGAGCGAACCGTGCGGGCGGCGGGGATGGCCGTTCCCTGGCTGTTGGCTGCGGGCTTGGCGGTGATGGGTGCGGTGGGCGGCGAGTGGGGGAGGAAGCTTTCGCTGGTTCGGATCGACGGGGGACCGTGGTTCGCCTGGCCGCTGGCCGCTGCGTTCGTCATGGCCCTGGGGCTGATGTGTGCGGCGGGTCTGCTGCTGCACCGGCGACTGTGGTACTCCAACTTCGCCGCCGCCGCGACCGCGACGCTCCTGACCGGGGCGCTGTTCCTCCATGGCTATAGCCGGTCGGAAAACGGCGCGGCCCCCTACCTCCCCGTCGCAGAGCGCCTCCGGATCGCCTACCCCGGACGACCCGTCTACGAACTCTGGGACACTTCGATCCGAAGCGGGCACGACCTGAACATCTACCTCAACCGCGTCCTGCCCGGGATTGAGAGCATCGCGGCGGCCACCGAGCCAAACGCGGTAGTCCTTCTGCTCCGGCGCACGTCGTCGGCCGCCCCCGAGGTGCCCGCCGGCTGGACGCTCGCGGAAGTGCTAAAAGCTGGTAAACGCAAGGTGTATGTCCTGCAGCGGTAGGCCCGGCCTTCTCCCATCCGCCCTAACAAGTCCCCCGTCACCAATCCAGCGGCTCGGTCCATGCCTTCGTCAGCGACTCCACCGGCAGCGACGTCCCGTCCGGCAGGGTGAATGTCTGCGGGTGCACCACCCGTCCAAGGGGCACGACCACAACCCCCTTGGGCAACCCCGCCCGCGCCGCAGCCGAGTCGTCCTTCGACATCTCCACCACGTACGTCGCAACCAGCTCGTCAAAACCCGCCTCCACCGTCGACAGCTCCACGCCCACCCGCGACCCGATCGCCATCTCCGCCACCGCCGCCAGCCACCCACCGTCCGACACGTCGTGACACGATCGCACCTTTCCTTCCTTGATCTGACCCGCCAAAAACCGGTGCACGCCGATCCGTTCAGCCAGCGTCGAGCCACCCATCTTCACCCCCACCAACATCAGCTCCGAACCCGGCGACTTGAGGTCCATCGTCACGCACGTCGCACAGTCCTCCACGATCGCCACGGCCGATACCAGCAGCGTGTTGGGAATCCGCGTCACCTGGCCCGTCGACTTGTCGGTGTACTGGTTGTGCAGCGAGTCCTTCCCCGAGATAAACGGAATGCGATACGCCATCGCCGCGTCTCTGCACGCCTCGGCCGTCCGCACGAGGTCGCCCATGGCAAGCTCGTTGTCCGTCCCCGGCCAGCAGAAGTTGTCGAGGATCGCGGTGCGGTCGGGGTCTCCCCCGACGGCGACGACATTCCGCACGGCTTCATCAATCGACGCCAGCGCCATCTCGTAGGGGTCGTCGATCCACGGGCACATCCCGCACGCCACGGCCACCGCCCGCCGCGATTGCGGCTTGGGTCGCAGCACGGCCGCGTCGGACGGCCCGCGCTGCCCCGCGCCCACGAGCGGCTTGACCACCGACATCCCCTGCACCTCGTGGTCGTACTGCCGGATGATGAAATGCTTCGATGCGATGTTCGGTTGTCCGAGCAGCCACAGCAGGCGGTCCATCGTTGTTCCCGCCGCCGTTGCACCGCCCCACCAGCCCATGGGCGGCGCGGAGCCCGCCGGCTGGGTCGCCCTCACAACCGCATTCCGCGTC
>JBBRUM010000016.1:0-17672 GCA_038247815.1 Tepidisphaerales bacterium
CACCCCAAAAATCCCATTTTCCCGGCCCAAACCTCAATACCGCCCTCCCCCCCTACCCCATTCAGGGTACCCTTCCCGCCTACCCTCCCCCCCCCCTCCGTGCCTCAGCGCCTGTGTGCCTCAGTGCCTTCCCCCCTCCCTATCTCCCTCACCGTCCTCCTCAGCACCGGATGCATCGCCTCCGCACCCACCTCAGCCAGCGGCTTGAGCACGAACGCCCGCTCATGCATCCTCGGGTGCGGCAGCGTCAGCTCCGGCGTGTCCATCACCACCGACCCGTACATCAGAAGGTCCAAGTCGATCGTCCGCGACTGACTTCCCACAGTCGGCGTCTCGCTCCGCACACGACCCAAGTCCCTCTCGATCTCCCGAAGCGCGCGGAGCAGCTCCAGCGGTCCCAGCGTCGTCCGCACCGACATCGCCGAGTTCAAAAACGTCCCCGCGTCCGCCCGCGCCATCCCCACCCCGACCGTCTCGTGCACCGACGAAACCCCCTCCACCTCCACACCCGCCAGTCCGCCAATGCGCCGCTCGGCAAGTGCCAAGAACCCCCGACGGTCCCCCAAGTTCGACCCCAATCCGATGTACGCCTTCGTCCACTCCAAGATTCGCCGCTCCCTAAATCTCCCCGGCCACCCGGTCAGCCGCCTCGGCTAACTTCGCATGGTACTGCCCCCCGAAAAACGCCGCGTGGTCCATCGTGAAGTACAACTGATACACGCCCCGCCGCCACCGTGCGTATCCCTCCGACACCTTCAGGCACGTCTTGTACCGCTTCATGAACGCCGAGTTCACCGTCTGAAACATCTCCAAGTACGCCAATTCGCCCTCGGCGTGTCCGTACTTGCACATCGGATCGAGTATCGCAGCCACGCCCCACCCGTCGCCGTTCCGCGACACCAGCACGTTCGACGTCCACAGGTCCCAGTGAACGAGTCTCGGCTTGTCTTCGTGGTCGAGCAGCCTCGGCAGGGCATCGTGCACCTTGTTGAACGCCTTTTTGCACGCCTTGGTGGTCGCAGTGTCCTTCTCAAGTTCCCGCCACATCCCCTCGTACACCCGCGCGAAAAACGCCGGCCAACTCTCAAACGTCTCCCCCTCCGCACCCTCCACCCCCACCCGCTGATACCGCTCGGCCGTGCGCCCGTGCATCTTCACCACGATCCCCGCAAATTCCTCCTGCAATCTGTCGTACTCCCCCGCCAAGCACTGTTCCCTCGCCGTCGCCAGATCCACCCCGTCGATATGCTCCATCAGCAGATAACTGTCCGGCTCGTCCAGGTCCGCCAGCCGCGCCAGGTACACCGTCGGAACCGGCACGCCGATAGCCCGAAGGTGCTCGAGCTGCCTCGACTCCCGCATCACCGAACGGTCCACTCGGTGCGGCGAAATCTTCAGCACGGCCTTCGCGCCGCTTTCGAGCAAGATTCCCAGCGTGTTCGAAACAGCCCCACCGTGTAGATGCCTCACCTCCCCGATCTCAGCCGAATCGCCCGCCCAAGACCTCACGATCCGGCGGAGAGTCTGCCATGAGACATCGTCCGACCCGCTCATCGGCACCCCCCAACCAGCCCCCACCCGACACCACTCCCCACCACCTCCCGCTCGCACGGCAAGACGTCGTCACCGCTGGTTTCCGAGAGGCCCATCTAGCCGCCCTCCGATTGTCCAAGACCGCCCCAGAAGTATCCCGCGCCCGAACGCCATCCACAATCCAAATCACCCCGAAATAAATCCCTACTCCGCAACCGTCACATCCACCCGCTGCTCCCCCCGAACCTCGCCCGGCAGCTCCACCAGCAGCGTCCCATCCGCCAGCCGTGCAACGCTCTTCACCACCATGCCCTCCCATAGCACGGTCGCAGCGCCCGTAGGCAACCCGCGAAACTCGATCGCCGGCCTGGCCACGCCCCCCACACCCGAGTCCCCCGGCGAAACCGACATCCGCACCCGCCTGCCTGTAACCCGGATCACAGTCGCACCTCGCGCCTCGTTGTACCCATCCCCATCGGCGTCCCCCTCGGACTGCCGCTCGATCCGACCCTCATCGTCCGAGATCACGACGCGCACCCGCTCTATTCCCGTAGCTTTGCCCCCCAGCACACCCCCCACCTCCGACGCCACCCGTCCCGACGCGTACACAGCCGAACCCATGCCCCCACCGTCACGCACCAACACCCTCAGCGCCCCCCGCTCGACCACGTTCAACTCCCCGGCTGGGACTTCGATCACCCGACCCGCCGTCGCAAACTTCAGCATTCCCGCCGCCCGCTCCACCCGCCACCCCTCCTCCCAGAAAACCTCCCGGTCGTCGACCAGTCGCACCCGCCCGAACTCCACCGCCGACTCCAACTTACCCCCCGCCGCAACGCGAAGCACCACGTCCTGCGGATTGACGGTGATCGGAATTCTCAACGGCTGCCACCTGCCCGGCCCGACCGTGATTCCCGCCACCCCGCCTCCGCCCCCCACGCCCCCGGTGACGACTTCGAGTGCCTGACTCACGCCCACACGGATTTCGACTTCGACCATCGTCCACCGCCCGGGCCAAGGTCGCCCCCTCGTCATGGCCTCGACGCGAACGGTCATCTCCCGCGTGTCAGCCGGCGCGACGCCCGGCGTGCGCGGAACCCGCCCATCCACACGGAGGTAAAACGTGTCCCTCTCCTTGAACAGTTCGCCAATTTCACTGAAAACCTCGCCCGCCATCTCCCCCGCCGCCCGTCGCCCGGATTCCCCACCCACCCCAGCCCCGAGACCACCAGCCGCACACGCCCCCGCCAACAGCATCGCCGCAACCCGCCGCCGTTGCCCACTTCGCACGTGCCCTGCCTCACTGCGGACACCGCTTAAAGCTTGACCCCGATGATGACCGCTTCAAACACCAAGTTGCCGTTGACGATTCCTTGCGTCTTGCAGCACACCCGCCGGTGCTTCGCCCACTGCAGCTCCATCAGGACATACAGCCGAGACCCCGGCGTTACCTGCCCCCGAAACCGTACCTCGTCCACACCGCCGAAACCCAGAAACCCCGTCCACCCCAACACCTTACCCGAGAAAAAACTGGAGATTTGCGCCGCCAGTTCGATCTGCAACACGCCCGGGAACAACGGCCTGCCCGGAATATGCCCCTCGACCCAATACTCGTCATCGCGAACGTCCTTGTACGCCAGCGACTGGCCCTTGGTCGCGTCGACCCAAATGACCCCTTCAAGCATCTCAAACTTGTCGCGCTGGGGGTTGAACTTTCGAATCTCGTCCGGCCCGTAAAGGACCGTGGTCAGATCGATGTTGGAAATATCAAAAAGTAGAGATGGAGGCATGAACGGGCGACCCTAAGAGTTCGGGAACATACGACGGAAGTCGACGCCGCCGGGTCACGCCGACCGGTGGGTGGAGGGCGTAAGGGGAGCTGGGGAAGTAACCGGGGGTTACTTGGCGTCGCCTTCGGTTTCGCTGCGACCTTGCAGAACCTTTTTGCGGATGTCTTGGGCGCTGGCTTTGATCTCCTGCATCTTTTTGCGGACGCGGGTGCCAGCAGCTTTATTGCCACCGAGGGCTTTCTCGACATCGGTCTTGGCTTCGGCGACGAGTTTTTCGAGCAGATCGAATTCGGGCATCATGAAAGAGCTCCCAAGGCTACATTGCGGACCGAAAATCCGCGAGAATCGCGATTTCCAGCACCACAATGGGGGTCGCACACTATCTTTACCCGTCGCCCGTGTCAATTTGCCCGAATCGCCCAGTCAGCACAGGTCAACCGATTACTTCCGGGAACAATCCCAGCGACTGGATCGCCAGCTCACTCTCCACGGGCAAGTTTATGAAAAGCGTCAATGAGGCGGACCGTCACCGGGCCAACTTTCCCGCTCCCCACGATCCGGCGGTCGATCTCCGTAACGGGCATTACTTCCGCGCCCGTGCCGCTGAGGAAGCACTCTTCTGCAACGTACAGGTCGAAACGCGGGACCACGCGTTCTTGCGTCGGGATGCCCAACTGCTTGGCCAGTCGCAAGATCACGTTGCGCGTCACACCCTCGAGAATCCCGCACTCGATGCTGGGCGTAGATACCACCCCGTCGCGGACAAGAAACAAGTTGGCGGCGGTGGCTTCGGACACGTGGCCCTCGGTGTTGAGCATGATCGCGTCATGAACTCCGGCGTCAATGGCGTCCAACTTCCCGAGGACGTTGTTGAGGTAGTTGAGGCTTTTGATCCGGGGCGAGAGGGCGTTGGGGTGGTTGCGGGTGACTGACGAGGTGATGACGGCCATGCCTTTTTCGTAGAGCTCGCGGGGGTAGAGGTCGAGGGTGTCGCAGATGACGAAGCAGACGGGGTGCCCGCACCTCGCGGGGGAGACCCCGAGGGGGCCGGGGCCGCGGGTGACGACGGCGCGGATGTAGCAGTCGGTGAAACCGTTGGCGCGGGCGCAGTCGTGGATGGCGGTGATCCACGCCTCGGGGGCGATGGGGATGGTGAGGCGGATGGCTTTGGCGGATTCGTAGAGGCGTTTGATGTGGGCATCGGGTTCGAAGATGTGGCCGTTGTAGATGCGGATGCCTTCAAAGACGCCGTCACCGTAGAGCAAGCCGTGGTCGAAGACGTTGACGGTGGCCTGTTCGCGGGGGACGAGTTTGCCGTCCACCCAGACGCGCAGCGACTCGGACTTGCCGGTGGTGTGGGAATGCGAAACGGCGGGGGTGGCGGTGGTCATAATGCTAGCAGTTTAGCCGCGACTACCGGGCGGCGGGTCGGGTAAGGTCAAAAACGTAAAACTGTGGCGTGTCGGTGACGGGGTGGTGGTCGCGGAGGTACTGCAGGAGTGGTAAACCTTTTTCGGCGTACTGCTTGGGAAAGATAAAGGTGGTGGGCGGCTGGGGTAGGGCTTGGTCGAAGTTGTAGAACAGATCGGCGCGGGTTCCGGTGAAGCGGGTGTGGAAGGTGGGGATGTCCCAGACGGCTTGGATGAGGGGGCGGTCGGCGTTGTAGTAGGCGTAGGGTTGGGGGTCGGTTTCGAAAAGCATGGCGGCCCGGTTGGGGGGTGTGTGGGCGCGGATGACGGCACCGAGTTGTTTGGGGGTGTATTCGGGGATCGCGCCGTGAACCCAGGCGGGGCTGCGGAGGAGGGGAAGTTCGATGGCGATGAAGTAGGTACAAAGGGCGAGAACGGCTGTGGCGAGAACGGCCGTGACGGCGCGACGGGGGAACCGGTTAGAGATGGAGTCGACGAGTGCGGCCACCGCAAGGGCGAGCGCCGGGGCCAGTGGCCACCACCACCAGTCGTGGTTGAGCGTTCCCTGGCGACCCACTACTGCGTGCACGACGGCCCATCCCGTCGCGAGGAGCACGAGCAAACCGATTCCCCGCAACCGCTCTCGGCTGACCGCGGCCACCACCACTCCGACCAATCCCAGCACCATCAGCGTCGGCGTGAACAGCACGCGGTGGTAGGCCCAGACGCCGGAGAACCAAGTGGCGTAGGAGAACACGCGGGCGTCGTCCGTTTTGGCTTGGGTGGCGCGGTTGAGGAACTGGCGGAGGATCAGTTGCCAGTCGCCGGTGGCGACGGATACCCAGAGGTACAGCGCACAGAAGAGAAGCGCCGACGCGGCCGCGAGGGCGACCCCGAACGTGAGATAGCCGCGCGGGCGGGCGACGAGCAAGTGCGCGCCGACCACCGAAACGAGGAAAAACGCCGGCCAGTCGGTCAGGCCGGCGGCGAGAAACGCGAGCAACACCAGCGCCGCCCGACCCCGCGACGGCGCGGCGAGCCAGTGCAGATACGCCCCGAGCGTCAGCAGCGCGGCGAACGCGAGCTGAGAGTTGACGACATCGGGCATTTGGCCGAATCGGAGGGTGAACGGGACGAAAGCGAAGACCGCCGCGGCGGTGGCGGCTGCAAGGGGGCCGGAACGCCAGAGCACGAGGAGGTACAACAGGACGACAGTGGCGAGGGTGAAAAACGTGGCCGGCAAACGGACGGCGAAATCTGTGTCGCCGAAGACGCGCATGCTCAGCGCCGTCAGCAGCGGGACGGTGGGCGGGTGGTGGGCGTAGAGCGTGGGGGGGTGGTTGGCGTCGCCGATGGAGAGGACGGGAACCCAGAGGGTTGGGAGATTGTCGCGCAGGAGGTAGTTTCGCGCGATCATGCCGTAAAAACTGCCCGTTCCGTCGCCGTTTCTTCCGAACTCGAGGTCCACCAGCGGCAGGCGCACCACCACCGCCAGGAACAGGATCACAGCCAGTGGCCAAAGACGTCGCGGCAAAGTCACGCGAAGGGTTTGTACCACGACGGCGCCCGGCGTGAGCGATCTAGGTGAGCAGGCGGGCGATGTCGTTGTAGGTGACGAAGACGAAGAGGCTGAGAATCAGGCAGAGCCCGACGATCTGGGCGATGCCCTGGGACCGCTGGCTGAGGGGCTTGCCGCGGATCTTTTCGAGTATTAGGAACACGAACAATCCGCCGTCGACGATGGGGATGGGCAGGAAGTTTACGACGGCGAGGTTGGCTGAGATCATGGCGAGAAACCAGAACATCCAGTCGATGGGTTTTTCGGTGGCGATCTTTCCGCCGAAGTGGAAGATTCCGATCGGGCCGGTGAGGTTCGTCGCCGAGACGCTTCCCTGAACGATACGCTGGATGGTGACGTAGCCTTGGAGGATGAAGTCGCGGGTGTCGCCGACGCCCCAGGCGGCGGCGGTGAGGGGGTTGCTGGTTTTGCGGGGTTCGATGCGCTCGTCGAGGGCGAGCATGTGGTCGGAGCGGAGTGAGCGGAGAACTGTGAGCTCGGCGGGGGTGAGGGCGAGGGTGTGTGTAGTTTCGACGCCGTTGAGGACGGTGGTGAGGGGTGCGGCGCCGGCTGAGGCGAGGAGTTCGCGGCGGACGTCGAAGAGGTTCTCGACGGGTTTGCCCGCGACGGAGACGATGCGACTTCCCGGCTGGACGCCGGCGGTGGCGAGGGACGAGCCCGGTTTGACTCCGCCGACGTACGGCGAATGGACGTCGGCGAGCATGGAGACGCCCAAGCCGCGCTTGCCCTCCCCGAGGCTGATGTTGGGGAGCAATCCTGGGACGAGGACGGTTTGGCCGTTGCGGGAGACGGAGAGGGAGACGCGGCGTGCGTCGGCTCCGGCTTTGGTCATGGCGGCGCGAAGTTCGGTGGTCGAGCGGACGTTGACGAGGTCGTGGGTGTCGTCGAAGGTCAGGGAGAGGACGATGTCGCCGGGGAAGAGCTTTCCGATGGCGTCGGAACCCTTTTGAATTCCGCCGATGGCGGGTCGGGGGAGGATTCCCGCAAGGTCGAACTCTCCGCCGCCGAAGCTGCCGATCATCCACGGCCGGATGGCGTGGCGGCGTTCGGCACCGGTGGCGTCGCGGACGGTGAGCTCGACGGGGCGGCCGTCGGAGGCTTGGAGGGCGCGGTGCAGCTGGGCGTACTGACTGGGGATGTCGGTTCTGCCGCGGACCTCGGGGGTGATGGGATTTCCGGCGATGGCGGTGATGACGTCGCCGGGGAGCAGGGCGAGCTGGTCGGGGAGGACGTGCAGCTCGGGCTTGTCCACCGAGAGGGTTGCGCCGGCGGGCAATCCGCGGAGCGAGGGGGTTCCGCCGACGCCGATGGCGAGGAACTCGCGGGCGTCGCTGGTGGCCTTGCGCGGGGTGAGTTGTAGCGTGATTTCCTTGCCCTCGCGCCGGACGACGACGGGGAGGGTGTCGCCCTCGTTGCCCAGGGCGATGTTGAGCTGGATCTTGGTGAAGTCAGGGATGGCCTTGCCGTCAATGGAGATAATGCGGTCGCCGACTTCGATCCCCGCGACCTGCGCCGGGCTGCCGGGCAGGACCGACCCGACGAGGGCGGCTGGGACGTTGTGGCCGTACATATACAAGCCCATGAAGATCAGCGCCGCCAGCAGCACGTTCATGATCACGCCGGCAGAGACGACCAGCATCCGCGCCGCCACCGACTTGTTGTTAAACGCTCGCGGGTCGGCCGACGTCGCGTTGGCGTCCATGTCGTCCTGACCGAGCATCTTCACATACCCGCCCAGGGGGATCCAATTCAGCCTGTACTCGGTCTCGGAGATGTCGGTGCGACCGGTCTTGCGGAGGTCCTCGGCGAGCTTGGCGCTCGTGCCGACAGTCGTACCAATGCCCTTCCGCCAGCAGACCATCGCCTGCCCGAAGCCGACGGCGAACTGCTCGACCCTGATCCCAACGGCTTTGGCGGCGAGGAAGTGGCCCAACTCGTGCCAGAAGATCACAAACCCGAACCCGACGACGAGGAGCAGAATCGAACCAATGTTTGCGAGGGTTTCCATGCGTTTCCGAACTTGGGGGGATGGAATGGGGAAAAAGCGGCGGGCGATTGTAGCCGTGTCGGCGACAAACACGGGGTGCGGGGTTTAGTGCAAGAGTTCGGCGGCGAGGGTTCGCGCGCGGGCGTCGGCTGCGACAAGGTCGTCGAGGTTGGGGGCGGAATGTTGCTCGTGGCGTTGCATGACCGATTGCACGACTTCGGTGATCCGGGAGAACGGGATTCCGCCCGCGAGGAAGCGGGCGACGGCGACCTCATTGGCTGCGTTGAGGAACGCGCCGGCCGTGCCGCCGGCGGCCCCATCTGCCCGGACCACGTCGTAGGCGAGGCCCACCGAGGGGAACTTGGCGCGGTCGGGCGGCTCGAAGGTGAGCCCGAACGAGCTCGACCAATCCATCTTGCGACAGGGGCAGTCGAGGCGGTCGGGGTGGGTGAGGGTGTACTGGATGGGGGTTTTCATGTCCGGCGGCGAGAGCTGGGCGAGGACGTTGCCGTCGACGAACTCGACCATGGAATGGATGATGCTCTGCGGGTGGACGACGATGTCGATTTCATCGGGGGCGAGGTCGAAGAGCCAGCGGGCTTCGATGAGCTCGAAGGCTTTGTTGAAGAGGGTTGCCGAGTCGATGGTGATTTTTCCACCCATTTTCCAGGTGGGGTGGTCGAGGGCTTGGGCGGCGGTGGCGCGGCGCATGGTTTCGAGGGGTGTGGTGCGGAACGGGCCGCCACTGGCGGTGAGGATGACGCGGCGGACCTCGTGGCGGCGCCCGGCGAGCATGGCTTGGTAAATGGCGGAGTGCTCCGAGTCGACCGGGAGGATCTCTGCGCCGGTGGTCTTGGCGAGGGGCATGACCAGCGAACCGGCCAGCACGAGGGACTCTTTGTTGGCCAGCGCCAGTCTCTTTCCCGCGCCGACGGCCGCCAGAACAGCCGGCAACCCCGCGGCCCCGACGACGGCGGCGAGCACCGTGCCCGCGCCGGAGGTGTCTCCCGCGACATCGGCCATGCCCTGCGGGCCCAGAAGCAGGCGCGAGCCGGTGGAGGTGAGTCGGGCGCAGTCGGAAGGGGACGGCTCGGGGCCGGTGACGACGACGGTGCGGGGGCGAAACCGCTGGACTTGGGCGACGAGATCGTCGATGCGGCCGTGGGCGGAGAGCGCCTCGACGCGCCAGCCGGGGTCTCGGGCGGAAAGGGACGCCATCACCTCCAAAGACGAGGTGCCGATTGAACCGGTGCTGCCAAAAATTGCGACGCGTTTGGGGTCCACGCGGGGAGAATAGGCCGGTCGCGCGCGGCTCACGCGAACACCCGCGGAACCTCGAGGGCGGCGCGGAGGCGGGCGAGGTACTGGGCAGCCGAAATGTCGATAGCGCCGAAGGTGCGGAGGTGGCCGGTGGTGGCTTGGGTGTCGAGCAGGAGGAACTCGCGTTGTCGCAGTCGCTCGACCAGCGCGACCAGCGCGACCTTCGACGCATCCCGCTCGCGGAAGAACATGCTCTCGCCGAAGAACGCCCCCATCAGCGACACCCCATACAACCCGCCGACGAGCTTGCCGTCCCGCCAGGACTCGACGCTGTGCGCAAAGCCCATTTCGTGCAGGCGGTCGTAGGCGTCAATCAGCTTGGGGCTGATCCAACTCCCCTCCGGCCTTCCCTCCATGCATCCGCGCATTGTCCCGCGAAAGTCGCTGTTGATCCGCACCTCGAACTTCCCCTGTCGCACCGTCTGGCTGAGGGTCTTTGGCAGGTGGAACCCGTCGAGCGGCAGCACCCCACGCGGGTCGGCGGTGTACCACCGGACCTTGCCGTCGTGGTCGGTCATCGGGAAGACGCCCTGTGCGTAGGCGTTGATCAGCGACTCGGGGTCCAGGTGGGCGGTGGAGGTCACGGCGATCAGCCCTCGGCGGGTTCGATCGTGACGATCAGGCCCTTGGTGTCGAATTGGTCTTTGTATAACTCGGCGCGTTCTTTGTGGGTGGTGAGCAGGAGGGCCACGCCAGTTTTGTGGGCTTCTAGGGTGCGGACGACGGCGTCGGTTTCCTTCAGAGGGGTGAGCTCCATGATCGTGCGGACGACGAAGAGCATTTCGTTGTCGTCGTCGTTATGAAGGAGAACCTTCCACGGCGGGAGCATCTGGGGCGGTTTGGGCTTGGGTTTGACCTTTGCCTTTTCTTTGCGTTTGGGTTCGGCGACGGCCGCACCGCCGCCGGACGGGGTCGGTTCCTTGGTATCAGCCGGCTTGTCGGAATCCTTTTCGGCCATGGGGGTCTCAACTCCGGTTTCACGAACGCTTCAGATACTATACAGCAGTCTCCGCACATTTTTCAGTGACGCGGGGGTTGAGTTAAGCTTATGACATGTTTAGGAAACCGCGACTGATCGCCGGGGTGATGTCTGGGACCTCGGCTGACGGGGTGGATGTGGCGATTTGTCAACTTCACGCAACGGACCACCCCGAATGGGGTCGCCTGCACTCCCACAGCTCCCACCCGTACCCCGCCGCCCTCAAGAAACACATCCACGCCCTCCGCCGTGACGGGAACACCACCCTTGCCGACCTCGCCGCACTCACCCGCGACATCACGATCGAGCACGCCCACGCGGTCCGGCTAGCCGCCGAGGACGCCAACCTCCCCCTCCGCCAACTCGACGCCATCGCCGATCACGGCCAAACCCTGTTCCACGCCCCGCCGCTGACCAGTCAGGTGCTTGACCCGTCGCTGCTGGCGTGGGAACTGGGGGTGGCGGTGGTGTCGGACTTTCGGCGGGCGGACCTCGCGGCTGGGGGGCAGGGGGCGCCGCTGGTTCCATTCGCCGACCGGCGACTTTTCTCCCACCCCGGGCGAACGCGCGCGCTGCTGAACCTCGGGGGGATCGCCAACGTCACCGTCCTGCCGCCGGGGGCCGGACCGCTTACTCCGGTCCGCGCGTTCGACATCGGCCCAGCCAATTGCCTCTCCGACCACCTCGCCCGGTCGCACCACCCGGACGGCCCGGGGTTCGACTCCGGCGGCGCAGTCGCCGCGCGGGGAAGCGCCGACGAGCGGATGGTCGCCGCGTTTTTGAGCTACCCGTTCTTCCGCGCCCCGGCCCCAAAGTCCACCGACGGCCCGGAGATGGTCGACGCGTTCATCGCCGTGGGGGCGATGAAGCTCTCCTACGAAAACGCCCTGGCCACGGCGGCTGCCTGCTCGGCCCGCGCGGTGTTCAACGCCATCGAACTGCTGGAGGTCGACGAGGTGATCCTCTCCGGCGGCGGACTGCACAACCTCGCGGTCATCCGCGAGCTCTCTCGCCTCTTGGGCGAGATCCCACTCCGCACGACCACCGAGCTCGGCGTTCCCTCCGAAGCCAAGGAAGCTCTGGCGTTCGCGTTACTGGGCAACGCGACGCTGGACAACATGCCGTCCAATGTTCCCTCTGCTACCGGCGCGACGTCGGCTGTGGTGCTCGGGAGCGTGACCCCGCGCCCACTGGCGGTGCATGCCACACCCAATGGTGCGACCGGATTGCCTTGACCGACCCCTTGCAAGCCCGGCAGCTTCCCCCACAATCGGAAGCCTTATGGCAGAACAGACCAAGTTGCGGATCGTTCAGGCGGGCGTCGGGGGCATGGGTCGGGCGTGGTGGAAGGGGGCCGTCCTCGGCTCGCCCGACTTCGAAGTCGCCGCACTCGTCGACATCGCCGACGAACCTCTGAATGAAGCCGGCGAGGCCCTCGGCGTGCCCGAGTCGCGCCGGTTCAAGGACCTCAAAACCGCGCTCGACGCCGTGCAGACCGACGCGATCCTCACCGTCACCCCCCCACCCGTCCACTCTGTCCACGCCGAGCTCGCCTTCTCCCGCGGCTTGCACGTCCTGACCGAAAAACCCATCGCCGACACACTCGAAAACGCAAAAAAAATGGTCGCCCAAGCTGACGCCGCCAAACGCCAGCTCGTCGTCGCCCAGAACTACCGCTTCTCAGCCGGGGCACGCAAACTCCGCGACCTCGTCCGCGAAGCGCCCGTCGGAGCCGTCGGACACGGACACCTCGACTTCTACATCCCCGGAGACTTCGCGGCAACCTTCCGCGGAACCATGGAGTTCCCCCTCCTCGTCGACATGGCCATCCACCACTTCGACCTCATCCGCGCCATCACCGGGCGGAACGTCTCGAAGGTCACCGCAATGTCCTTCCGGCCCTCGTGGTCGTGGTACAGGCACGACCCGGGCCTGAAGATGCTCCTCGAGCTCGACGGCGGCATGCCCTTCTCCTACTCCGGCGACTGGTCCGCGTACGGGAAAAACACAAGCTGGAACGGCAACTGGCGGTTGCAGTGCGAGAAAGGCTCCCTCGCCTGGGAGGACGACAAACTCGCCATCCACAAGTCCGAGTTCTGGGGCAACCACCGCTCGACCGAAAACGTCGACCTCCCCGTCATCCCCCTCCAAGGCCAAGCCAAGCTCCTCTCCGACTTCGCAGCCGCGATCCGCTCGGGCACCCCGGCTGAAACCTCCGGCAAGGACAACCTATTCTCCTTCGGTTCGGTCATGGCGGCCGTGAAGTCCATCCGCGAAAACCGGACCGTGTCACTGGCAGAAATGCTCGACTAACGCCGGTCGTCTCGCGCGTCCATGCAAGCCATTCGAGTTCGCCAGTTCGGCGGCCCGGAAGTTCTCACGCTCGAAGAAACACCCACCCCCGTCCCCTGGGCGGGGCATGCACTCGTCGGCATGGGGGCAGCCGGCGTCAATCCCGTCGACACGTACATCCGTGCTGGGGCTTGCGCCCCTCTCATTGACCCCGGGCTGGGAAGCAGCCGGCACCGTCGAATCTGTCGGCCCGGGGCGTCACACACTTCAAACCCGGCGAACGCGACCACTGCTGCCGCGCCCTCACCGGCACCTTACGCCACCCACGCCCTCGCCCATGCCGCCACACAACTCCAACCCCTCCCAGACCAGATCGCCTACGAGTCCGGCGCGCGGATCTTCGTCGCCTGCTACGCCGCCTACCACCGCGGCAACGTCCTCGCCGGAGACATGGTGCTGGTACACGGCGCCTCCGGCGGCGTCGGCTTGGCAGCGCCGCGGTGTTGAAGGACTCCGGCGTGCGGGTAAATCGCCACTGCCCGGTCGCCGGCGGGGCTGGAACTGCTCCTGGCCAACGGCGCTCCATGCGTTTGATCACCGTGCAGCCGGTTACCTCGACGAAATCCGCCGCGTAGCCCTAGCCGGGGTCGATGTGGCCCTGGAAATGCTGGCGAGGGTGAACGTCGCCCACAACTTGGCCCCGCTGGCCCCGTTCGGCAGAGTCGTCGTGATCGGCAAGCTCGGCGACACGACGATCAACCCCCGTTTGACCAAGGGCAAGCACGCGGACATCCGGGGAATGCAACTGTTCAACGCCAAGCCCCGGCAGTTGGACCGGATCCACTCAACCGTCGCGACCGGCTTGGCGTCGGGCAGGATCGCCCCCGTCAACGCCCACCGCCTGCCACTGGCCGAGGCACCCCGGGCACACGCGCTGATCCACACCCCCGGGGCTGCCGGGAAGATCGTCCTGATCCCATGGGCGTCCCCCTCCCCGCCTTCCAACATGCCGCCGCATCCCTACACTCCCGCCCCATGATCCACCCCTGGCACGACGTGACCCCCGGCGAAGACCTACCCCATGAGTTTAACACCATCATCGAGATCCCGTTCGGATCGAGCGTCAAGTACGAGCTCGATAAAACCTCGGGCATGATCAAGCTCGACCGCGTGCTCTACTCCGCCGTGTACTACCCAGCCAATTACGGGTTTATCCCCCAAACTCTGGCCGAGGACGACGATCCGCTGGATGTGCTCGTGCTCTGCCAGGAAACGGTGGTTCCCCTGACGATCATCCACGCCCGGACCATCGGGCTGATGACGATGATCGACATGGGCAAGAAGGACCATAAGATCGTCGCCGTCGCCACCGAGGACCCCGAGTTCAACAGCTACCGCGAAGCCGCCGAAATGCCCGCCCACCGCCTAAGCATGCTCCGCCGGTTCTTCCAAGATTACAAGCAGCTAGAAGGCAAACAGGTCGAGGTCGACGAGATCCAACCCGCTGCCAAGGCGTACTCGATCATCGAAGACTCGTTGTCGCGGTATTCGCAGCAGCGACGCAAGGGGTTCCAGTTCGTCAAGTCATGAGCGCGCCAGTTGCTGCAATTGCCGCAACGTTTCACCTGCGGGCAATAATCGTTTCATCTACTCGGTACAATCCGCAAAATCCCCCCACATTGACGTAGAAATCTCACACATTTTAGCTTTCGTCGATGCAAATGATCTCAAGATTCAATGATTCGTGTAGAATGATGGAGTAACGATTGCAGCGATTATCTCATCGCGAGTCCACGGTGTCGTGGAATTCGCACACTTCTGGGGATGACGCACTTGGCGATCGGGGCTCTGGAGGAGCACATGAAAAAGACATTGTTGGTTTCGACCCTCGCCGTCCTCGCGACGGCGGCGGTTTCGCAGGCGGCGTTGATTGCTGGCTGGAACAACGTTCCCGACCAGTGGGAGCACGAGCCCAGCGCCAACAACGCCGCAACGCAGCTGAATTACAGCAGCACGGTGGGCGTCACCGAAGGGTCGCACAGCCTGCAGCTCAGTTCGCGGGCGGGGTTCGTGCTGCTGGCGAAAAACTTTGGCCCGCAGTTCAACAACGGACTGATTGCGGCCGGTTCCGCGACGAGCCCCGTTCTCGTTGCAATCGACGTGACGATTCCGGCCGGCTCATTCGACACAGGCGGATCGTTCTTCGAAATCAACTTCCCCTACACGGGTCAATTGACCAACTTCACGAACGTGCTGATCCCGGCCGGATCGATTCCAGGGTCGGGCACCCAGACGCTTTTCTACGTTCTGCCTGCTGGCGTTCGAGGGAACAATCCCAGCTTCTTCGGAATGTTCATTGCAGTGAACACGAACCGAACACCCGGCTCGGGTTTGTTGTACTTCGACAATCTGCGGATCAGCCCGATCCCGGAACCGACGTCGCTGAGCTTGATCGGCGCCGCTGGCTTGGCGCTGCTCGGCCGTCGCCGGTAGTCATCGCTCCGGAGGCGACAGGCTTTCGGTCGCCCAAAAATTCAAACGCGCATCGCCCGGGACTGAGCAGTCGGTCCCGGGCGGTGTTGTTTATCGACCTGACTTTCGCCTGAGACGGTCCGCCGTGCCAAATACCTCTGCAACCGCACCGCAATCCGTTGACTGATACCCCCCCTACCACTAAGGTCGCTCCGTTACGAAAAGACGGGTCTGTCCGGTCAGTGACAGCGTGGCCATTGACCTCAGCAACCCCGTTTTTCACCCGGTCCGTGCGGTTCGTCCGCCAGGTCGGTCCACCCGTCGAGTCGCCCCGCTTGGCCGAAGACAAATGACCCAAACCACCTCGCCCGTCGCCGTCGCCGAAAAGAAGTCCGGAGGCCTTGAAGGCGTTGTCGCCGCAACCTCGGAAATTTGCTTTATTGACGGTGCTGCCGGACGCCTCGTTTACCGTGGTTACGACATCGGCGACCTCGTCGAGAACACCACCTTCGAGGAAGTTGCCTACCTCCTGTGGCATGGCGTGCTGCCTAACGCGGAACAGCTCGACAAGCTCAAGGTCGACCTGACCGCCGAGATGAAGTTGCCCGCCCACGTCGACCAAATCTTGGACATCATCCCCCATTCGGCTGTCCCGATGGATGTGCTGCGTACTGCTGTCTCCGCGTTGTCCTCGACCGACGTCGACCTCGGGTCCAACACCCCAGACGCCAACCTCCGTAAAGCCATCCGCTTAACCGCGCAGCTTCCCGTCATCGTCGCGCACTTCCACCGAAAGCGCAACAAATTGCCTCTCGTTGGCCCAGCCGACCCGAAGCTGTCGCTGGCGGGCAACTTTCTGTACCTCCTCACCGGCGAAAAGCCCAACCCTACGCTCGAGCGCGTGATGGACGCCGCTCTCCTGCTCCATGCCGAGCACGGGATGAACGCCAGCACCTTTGCCGCCCGAGTCACCGCCGCAACATTGTGTGACATGCACGGCGCGGTGACGGCTGCCATCGCAGCCCTTAAAGGCCCCCTCCACGGTGGCGCGAACCAAGATGTCATGGAGCTATTGCTCGAGTGCGGTGACGTCGATACCGCGGTCGCGACAGTTCAGCGGAAGCTGACGAACAAGGAGAAGGTTCCCGGCTTCGGGCACCGCGTCTACAAAACCTTCGACCCGCGGGCGACGTTCCTGCGGAAGATGAGTAAGCAGCTCGGCGAAGCCGCGGGCAACTCGAAGTGGTACAACATGTCCGAGCGTCTGATCCCCGTGTTGAAGGAAACTAAGAACCTCGACCCCAACGTCGATTTTTTCTCGGCATCGGCGTACTACGTGATGGGGATCCCACTCGACCTGTTCACCGGTATTTTCGCGATCGCGCGGGCGACAGGTTGGACGGCACACGTCATGGAGCAACACAAGAATAACCGGATCATCCGCCCGACGGACGACTACGTGGGTCCGTTCGGCAGGAAGGTTGTTCCGATCGACCAGCGATGAGCGGCGCCCGGTGGACCGATCCCGTGCTTGCGGGGGTGGGTTTGGGGGGTAGGAATAACTGGATCTTTTTGCGGCAACCGCGAGTTTCTCGACTCGCGGTTGCTTCGTTTGGGTGTCTATCAAAGTGGTACGACGCAGAGGGGTCTCGACGCGGCGCGCGGCGGAGACGTGTGATGTGCCACTGGATGTATGCGGCCAAATATCCGCCGTTTGTGGGGTGTTGCCGTGGACAAGTGGATCGCTCGACTGGTGTGCTTCGCGATGGGTGGTGTGTTCAGCCGGACGTTGTACACACAGGAGCGTGGGGTCGAGCTTGCCGAAGAGGTGTGGAGCTGCCTGTACCCGGGCATGGACGGTATGAGCCTCCCCGAGCCGCCGGATGTCGACGGAAGAATTGCGGCGGCGGGAGCGGGGACTTTACCGCCAGGGGTTGAACGTTTTACGTCGGTGACGTCGTCTGATTCAGGGGTGGGAGAGTAGCGTCGGGCCGCGGCGTCAGGGTTGGATTTCTGAAGTCTGCCGAACGTTGTATACCCGAGCGGCGAAGTGCGGCCGATTGTCGCAAACAAGGTGAAAATTCCGGGAGTTGCGGGGGAATCGTTGGCTGGGCGAGCGCTTACGGTTAAGCTCAATTGCGGCGTTGTTGGCTCGCGTTGGAACCGTTGTGTCCGACCGACCGGGGCGCGTGAAGGAGGCGAGATCGTGAGGCGGACGGTGGCCATCGCAATACTCTTGTCCGCGGCGGTGGCGTTCGCGGCGACATACTTCCTGCAGGTTCAGTCGGACGCGATGACCGCCGCGCAGTTC
>JBBRUM010000017.1:0-17087 GCA_038247815.1 Tepidisphaerales bacterium
AACGCAGCATCGGCCTCACGTCGGCCAATCAGCTCTTCACTTTCAACCTCGCCGACCTGCCTCGCGTTGGCGGCAACAACGCCGCGACGGTTGACACGTTCAATTCCGGCGGCATCGAACTTCGCCTCAGCACCGGCTTCCCCGTCGCCGGTGCCGAGGAGTCCTTCGGCCTGGATAACGGCAAACAGTACGTCATCGACAACATCACCATCCAGACCGCCGCCATCCCCGAACTCGCCGCGCTCGGCTAGCTCGCCGCCGGCCTCGTTCCCCTCCTTCGTCGTCGCCGGTAAATCACGACTTTCAGAACCCCTTGTCCCCACGATCGGTTCGGCCGGCCGCCTCGAGCACCGGCCGAACTTTTTTTGCCCGTGCCCTGCACCCTCGGACCACTGGCCCCACCCCCTCCCCGCCGACTAGGCTGCTCACCATGTTCGGCAATCGCCTCGGCTGGATCATCGCGGGTGTCCTCGCCTTTGTGTACCTCGGCGCCCTCGTCGCCATCGAGTCATCCGGCTCGCTCTCCGCGCCCACCGCCCTCACCACAGCCGCCGACGCGCTCGATCCCCTCTCCCTCCCCCCGCCGCCCCTCCCTCCCGCCCTCGACACCGCCGACGCAACCCCGCTCCTCCAAGACATCATCCGCATCGTCCTCGCCGACCGCGAACTCTACGAACGCTTCGTCTCCTCACCCTCCGTCCCCTCAGCCGACATCCCCCGCCTCGCCGCCCTCACTCCACTCCTCTCCCAACTCACCCACCCCACCGCCACGCTCTACCTCAACCAACCCCGCGACTCCATCTCCTACGCCCCCGAGTCCCCCCATGTCGCCGCAATGTTCCTCGCAGGTCGCGCCGCCAACCGCGTCGCCCTTTACCACCGCGCCAACGGCAAACCCGACGACGCCCGCCCCCTCTTCCTCGCATCCCTCTCCCTCGGACACAAACTCTTCCTCTCCCGCACCACCCACGCCGAGCTCTCAGCCGGCCTGGGCCTGATGTCCGAAGCCGCCATCGGCCTCCAACTCCTCGGCGACCCCGCCGCCCCCCCCTTCCTCGCCGCCCTGGCCACCCTCAACGACCGCCTAACCCCCGCCTGGACCGCCATCTCCACCGTCGACCCCACCACGCTCGGCAAGCACAACGGCGACATCCACCGCCTCGCGCTCAAATCCAACGAACGCGTCTTCCGAGTCGAATCCACGCTCAAACTCGGACGCCTCCAATACAACGTCGGCACCGCCGGCACCCCAGCCGACCAGCGACAAGCCAAGAAACTCCTCAAACAACTCCTCACCGACCCCGACCCCGCCGTCGCCCACGCCGCCCAACTCGCCTCCGAACTCACCCTCGAAAACTACCGCACCCTCCGATAGCCCACGCCCACCAGCCCCATCGGCCCCTCTACACGGGACTCCACCCCTTTGCCATGTCCCCCAAGAGGGCTGAACGGGGGGGGTAACGGGGACGTAGCTTCTTCGAGCCCACCCAGAAGTAGCTACGTCCCCGTTCTTCCGCTCGTTTACCCTTTTGGAAATCACTGCGTGATCTTCAGTTGCTTCGTCGAGCCATGGAAGTTTTACACCCCTATCCGAGAATTCCAAAATACCAAAAGTCGCCCTTTGGGAACGCGTCCCTTGCGTCTACGAGTGGATCGCCCGAGATACGTTTCTTCATTTGAACGTGGGCAGGTTCATCACCCTCTACCGACGATGCGCAGCCACCTACGGGGCAAAGAACCAAGTATCCAAGTGAAGCACCTAGAGTTGTCATTCTCTTGGACTTCCGACACTCGGTGAATCAAGACTTTAACCGCAACACCCGCCCCAAAGAGGGGCAAGGCAGACATCGGGGCCGTGGTTTCGCTAGAGAAGCTTAACGCGGCCATAGTTACGTCTGAATCATCCCCCATCGCACCCCACTGACTTCGCCTGCGACAACACCCCTCCCCCCTCCCCCCGCCTCCGCCTCCGCCATAACATCCCTCCCATGCTCCATTCCGCCCTACTGCTCTCCCTCGCCCTCCTCCAGTCCCCCACGACCGCCCCCACGTCCCCACCGACCGCGTCCCCGGCCACGACGTCCCCGCCGACCACGTCCCTGGCCACCACGCGCTCCGCCCCCACCACTCGCCCACGTCTCACCGTCCCCCCCGGTCACGTCCGCATGAATATCGGCGGCAGGCACTTCATCCTACGCCCCGACGACGAAGCCTTCATCCGCGCAACCCTCCCCACCGTCCCCCCGACCACCCGCCCCTCCACCCTGCCGGTTGACCTCCTCAACACCCTCCGCGACCGCACGGATGAAATCGCCACGCTCCTCGCAGCCGACCTGGACATCTCCCCAGACGCCACCCGCGCGTTCCTAAATGACCGCCTCATCGCCGCCCTGGCGGATTTCGACACCTCTCCCGTCGAGTCGGTTCTGTTCATCACGTCGCGCCCGAGGCTTGTCGAGTTGCTCAAGACCGGCTGGGAGAACCCGTCGGTGCGGCTCAACCGCGGTACGGGCGACGCTGAGTTTTCCCAGATCCTCGTCATCCCCACCGACCCCGACTCCATCGACGCCGTCGTCCCCATCCTACTACCTGATACCATCCCCCCCGACCCTGCCGCCCGAGCCGCCAAGTTCATCGCCGACGTCGAAAGCCTCGACTCCTCCATCATCCGCGCCCGCGCCCAGCGCGGTCAGTTCATCCTCCAAGCCACCCTCGTTCGCTTCATCGGCAACGAAACCCTCGGCCAGCTCAAGCTTCCCGCCGACCAGGAATGGCTGGCTTCGGGCATCACTGGCGCCCTGACGGCAAAGTACACGTCGCTGATCTCCGGCCTGCCCCGCCGCGCCATCGTCTACGCCATGGTCTACGAACCGCCCCAGGGCCGCACGCCCCCCGGATACATCCGCACCGCAGGCATCAACCTCCTCTCCCCGGTCAACCCAGTCGACCTCCGCCCCCAAGCCCTCCTCCCCTACGCCGACGCCCTCCGCCGAAAATCCGTCGCAGCGGTCGACGAACTCATCCTCCGCCACGGCGACCAAGTCCTCCCCAAACTCCTCGACGCCCTCCGCTCCCCCCAGCCCCCCGCCACCACCCGCCCCGCCACAGGCCCCGAACTCGTCCAACTCATCCAAGACCTCACCGGCACCGACGTCACCCCTTTCCTGCGATAACAGAACTTTTATACAAATGGGAACAATCGTCCCCTTTTCCCCCATATCGATTGCCTACCAGCATCCCTCAACTCGTGGGTCTTGCGGCACTGCGACTTTGCGATAGCTTTCCCCCCAACCAAGCCGATCTTTATCCCAATCCACCACCACGCCGCTCCGAAACCCACGACCGACCGGGAGAAAACTGTCATGCGAAGCAATCCGCGCTTCCGACACGCAGCCCGTAGGAACCTCTCGACAACTATTTCGGTGCTCCTCATTTCCCCATTCGCCCACGCAGTCACCAGCCCCTTCTCGCCCCAGCCCGCCACCGAGTTTTCGATCTCCCTCCCCCCGACAGACCCAGCCATCGTCCCCACCCCGAACATCACCATCGATATCATCCTCCCAATCAGTCTCTCGGACCTCACCACCCCGCCCGCCCCCACGCTCTCTCCGATTCTTGACGCGCCCCTGCCTGTCCGTGTCCCCTCACCGCACCCGATCGGAAGTGGCATCACCCTCCTCGGCCTCATAGTCTGCTACCGTAATCGCGTGTGACGCACCACGAGGCCACCCGGACAATACCGGCAATAAGCCGGCAAATAGCGGCCCCGGTTGTAAGTTATACTGTCAACGATAAACCCAACCCCGGAGTCCTCCATGTCGCCCACCCCGCCTGCCCTCGAGTGCCTCGAACCCCGCCGCCTCTTCCACGGCGATCTCGGCGTCTCCATCCGTTCCACCACCCTCCCGGACTCCGTCGCCGTGGGGATACCCAACAAGCCCTCCATCGCCCGAATCGCCGTCTCCAACACCAATTCCGATGGGCACCCCATCGACAAGGCCAGCCCGCCCGTTCCCCTCACCGTCGCCCTCCGCGACGCCGAAGGCAATGTCCGCACCCTGGGCGCCACGACGGTCAAAGTTCCCAACCTCAAATCCGGCGCCTCCAGGACCGTCGCGGTCAAACTCGCACTCCCGGTCGATCTCTCACCGGGCACCTACACCCTCTTCGCCTCCATCGCACCCCCCGCCGACCTAGGCGATACAACTCCCAACGACAACACAGCCAGCGGTAAAACCGTCGTCGCCTCGGCTGCATCGTCCGACCTTTCCCTCACCGCTTCGACCAACGTCTCCGCCTCGGTCGCCTCGGGCTCGACCGCCCGCGTCCGCACCGCCTTCACCAACACCGGCAACACCCCCTCCAAGGCCGTCGCCACCCTCGAAATCACCTCGACGATCGGCGGAACCACCACCGTTCTCTCCACCGTCCGCAACGTCAGGCTCAACGTCGCCCCCGGCAGGACCTTCTCCGCGAAACCGGTCTCGGTCACGCTCAGCGGCTCGGGCTCCTCGGCGACTTCGGTCACCCTCGGCGCCCGCATCGCATCCGTCACCGGTCTGGTAAACGACCTCACCACCAACAACACCGCCACCGCCGCGACGCTCACCGTCCAACCCGCCCCCCCCGCTCCCCCGTCCCCCTTCGGCGATGCCGCCGGCATCTCCGGCACCGTCACCTTCAACCGCACCCGCCGCGTCGGCGCACTCGGAAACTTCAACGAAACCGGAACCTTCACCGATTCCACCGGCCGCGCCGGCAGGTACACCTACACCCTCGTCACCGCCGGCATCGTCCGGTACGCCATTCTCTTCTCCTCCAACAATAACACACCCCTCCTCACCGGCCAGTTCAACACCCCCGTCGACATCGCCGGAAAGACCCTCACCTTCTCGACCAACCCCGCCAACTCCGCCGGCACCTTCGCCGCCCAGGGCACCACCTTCAACTACCGCTTCGGCCGCTAACCCCCGCCCCCCGCCTCGCCCCCGCCCCCGCCCCGCCCCGTCCGCCGCCACATCCCGCCCAGCCCCTCCAACCCGACCCCTTTTGTGTGCGCCCCGATAGCGCGCCGCTAATCTTGCACAAACACCGCGCCTCCGTCCCATTTAAACAGTAACAATTCTCCTCGATTCGCCGATGTCTCGGACGAGCACGGATGCTCTCCCTCTTCTCCCCCGGAATCGATCCCCCGACAAGGACTGCCGGCCATGCGATTCAACTACCGCACCGTCTTCATCTCCGACATGCACCTCGGCTTTGGCGGTACGCACGCCCCGGAATTGTCGGCGTTTCTCAAGCATATTGATTGCGAGCGGCTCTACCTCGTCGGCGACATCGTCGACATTCTCGCCCTCCGCGCCCGTTGGCGCTGGCCGGTGATGCACAACCAGGTCATTCGTCGCCTGCTCAAAATCGCCAAAAAGGGCACCCACGTCACCTACATCCCCGGCAACCACGACGACGCCTTCCGGCAGTACGCCGGCTTGGACCTCGGCGGAATCAAGCTCGCCAACCGCGCCGTCCACCGCACCGCTTGCGGTAAATCCCTCCTGGTCACCCACGGAGACGAATACGACCTCGTCGTCCAGCATTCCCCCATCATGTGCCTCCTCGGAACCTGGGCCTACGACCACCTCGTCACCCTCAACCGGTTCTTCAACTCCGCCCGCGCCCTCGTCGGCCTCAAGAGATACTCCTTCTCCTCCGCAATCAAATCCCGCGTCAAATCCGCCTGCACCTTCATCTCCAACTTCGAAACCGCCCTCCTCACCGAAGCCGCCCGCCGCAACCTCGACGGCGTCGTCTGCGGACACATCCACCAACCCAAAATTCACCACACCACCCTCCCCGGCTCCAACAAACCCCTCCTCTACGCCAACTGCGGCGACTGGATCGAACGCGCCACCGCACTCGTCGAGCATCACGACGGATCCCTCGAAATCATCGACGTCGAAGCCCTCCTCGCCCTCCACCAAATCGAAGTCAAACCCCTCCAACAAGAACCCGTCCCGCTGGACCCGCCACTCCCGGAGGAACAACCGGCTTAGCTGCCTGACGTGGGACACGTCCGAACTCCAGAATTCGAAACAATGTCGAGAATCCAAACGGGAAAAGCACAAAAGAACCACGCCCGCTACCCGTCCCCTTATTGAATCTACCCCCTTTCCCCCTTCGAATTTTTTTCGGATTCCGGATTTACTCCCCCAACCCCCATGACTCTCCTCTCCCCCCTATCCCCCCCCTCCGTTCCCTCCTCCCTCTCCCATTCCAACATCCTCGTCCTCACAGCCGACATCGGCTGCGGACACGGCCGCGCAGCCGCCGCACTCACCCTCGAACTCCGCACCCACCACCCCCACCTCTCCACCCGCATCCTCGACGTCCTCACCCTCTGCCCCCGATGGTTCACCCTCGCCTACCGCGACCTCTACCTCTTCGGCGCAAAACACCTCCCCAAACTCTCCGGCCGAATCTACGAACTCTCAGACTCACCCAAAACCTCCCACCGCCGCGACATCACCCACCGCATCGAATCCCTCGCCCTCCGACGCCTCGCCAACTCCCCCGAACTCGCCTCCGCCGACCTCGTCATCACCACCCACTTCCTCACCGCACGCGTCCTCTCACACCTCAAATCCACCGGCCGCCTCACCGCCAAGCTCGCCGTCGTCGTCACCGACCAACACCCCCACGCCGTCTGGCGCGTCCCCCACGCCGACCTCTTCCTCGTCGCCTCGCCCGCCGCCCGACAAACACTCCTCGCCTCCGGCACCGCCGACTCCAAAATCCGCGTCACCGGCATCCCCATCGACGCCCGCTTCCACGACCCACTACCCAAGTCCCTCGCCCGACAACGCCACTACCTCCCCCAAAACCGCCCCATCGTCCTACTCTCCGGCGGAGGCTTGGGCCTCGGCGGAATCGACACCGCCCTCCAAGCCCTCCTCTCCGTCCCCGGCCCCCACCACGCCCTGGTCGTCTGCGGCAAAAACACCAAACTCCTCAAACAACTCACCACCCAATACCCCCAGCCACACCCCACCGCACACCCCTCAGTCCCTCTCTCCCTCAGTCCTTCAGTCCCTTTCTCCTCACCCCACCCCACCCTCCACGGCCACACCTCCCGCATGCACGAACTCATGGCCGCAGCCGACCTCCTCCTCGGAAAACCCGGCGGACTCACCACCTCCGAAGCCGCCGCCTCACACCTCCCCATGGTCCTCCTCAAACCACTCCCAGGCCAGGAACAACACAACGCCACCGCACTCACCCAAGCCGGAATCGCCCACCTCCACCCCAACCCCCACACCGCCGGTATCGCCGCCGCCCACCTCGCCAACAACCCCCAACAACTCGCCCAAATGCGCGCCGCCACCCCCACCTTCTCACCCCCCCACCCCACCCACCACGCGCTCACCTACGCCCTCGAACTCCTCACCCCCACCGCCGGATAGGCAAGCCTCCCCCGCCCAACTGTCCCCTTTCGCCCGCCCCACTTCTTCCCTCAGGACCGCATGAAAACCGCGTGCAATCTCCCCTTCCCCCGTCTCCACAATCCCCCTCCTCCCATCGACCCGTAACCGTTCGCTCCCCCCTGCAAGCAGCCCCAAAACATCCGCCCCCCGTCGCGGCCTCAAGAAAAAGGGACACCGCGTAGTCTTCATCACCCCACAAGCAGCCCCAAAACGCCCGCCCCCCGTCCCCCCCCCCAAAGCTCGGGATGAACATCCGGGGCTCCTCCCTCCCATCTACCTCCCCCCACGCCCCCATCCCATCCAAACCTGCGGCATCCCCCCCGCCTCGAAGAACAACACCACGTGAACGGTCACCATTGACCCTCACTTCTCCCCGTCGTCCGGTTAAAAGCGCACCCCAAACCGTTAAGTTTCGACTGAAAATCAGAAAAATCTTGATTCCCACCCGGCTTCTGTTAGTTCTTCATCTCCGAAGTTCAAAAGTTCACCTCATAGGGAGAAATACCATGTCCATCCGCGCCCGCTTCGCCATCGTCAGCCTTCTCGCCGCCACCCTTGCCGCCCCCGCTCTCGCCGTCGACATCTTCGGCATCACCTCCGACGGCAGGCTCCTTAACATCAGCGCCCAGTCCGGCGCCGGCACACAGCTCTTCGACTTCCCCGACAACTCCTGGGAATCCCTCGAACGCAAGCCCAACTCCAACGCCTTCGTCGCCATTGCCATGGGCAACACCCTCATCAACGTCGATCCCTTCGGCGGCATCATCTCCACCATCGGCGTCTCAGGCCTGCCCCACGTCGAAGCGCTCGCCCTTAACCGCACCACCCAAGTCCTCTTCGCCGCAGTCTCCACCAACGCCGACTTCGCAGCCGAGTCCCTCGCCACCATCAACCCGAACAACGGCGTCGCCACCGTCATCGGCCCCTTCGGCGGTCTCGCCGACGTCGACGCCCTCGCCTGGGACCCCGTCTCCCAGCAACTCTTCGCCGCCGACCTGAGCTCGGGTGCCTTCGGCACCGTCAACCCCCTCACCGGCGCCTTCTCCCCCCTCGGCGCCGTCTCCGGCCTCGTCGCCGCCCTCGACTTCGCCCCCAACGGAACCCTCTACGGCGCCGCAATCCCCGGCGTCCTCGGCGGCCCGACCAACCTCGTCACGATCGACCCCGCCACCGGCGCCACCACCCTCATCGGCCCCATCGGCTTCGAAACCGTCTCCGGCCTCGTCGCCACCGTCCCCGAACCCGCCCCCCTCCTAGCCACCCTCTCCCTCCTGCTCCTCCCCCTCGCCCGCCACCGATAGATCACCCCAAAGGCGACATTCGACACCCCTCCAACCACGACACCGGCCCCTCTGGATCTGGATGTCCCTACCCAAACCCGCCCCCTCTACATCCCTCTGTTCACCCCTCTCAACGAAACACAACGCCCCGTCTCAAGATGGCAAGGCAGTAACCACGCAGATATCCCCGCCCCAATATCGGGTCCGCACAATCCTTGCCAAAGCCGCCCTCGCAAAACACCCGCCCACATTTCCCCTTCCCAAACCACCAAAATCCTCTTGACAAATACCCGCCCAAAACCCTAACATGCCCCGCCCGCCAGTGAAGCCCTCTCCCACACGCCCTCCCTCCAATCCCCCCAACCGCTCACCATCAACCCTCTCCCGCTCGTGCAAACCCCCAAGCCACTCTCACACCTACCCTCAAAGACCCCCTGCAAATCTTCACCCCATCCTCCACCTTTAACTCCTTCTCCACCAACAACTTACCCCCTCCACTACCACCCAAATCCTCCCCAACTCAATCCATCAAAATGTCGCACAAAGTACCGCATTTCAATTTCACTTTTCCTTCACTAACTTGCACAACCCACCCCCTCAAGGCCCGAGAGTCACCACCGTCATCGGGTCAAACGAATACTCACGCATCAACTCCTTCAAACTCCCAGCCGTCAGCCCCCGCAGCGTCGCCATGTCCTGCTCCAACGACCGGTACGCCCCTGTGTACATCCACTGCCCGCCCATCCCGCGCATCCGCCCGCTGGGGATCTCGCCGGACAGCACGAGCTGGCTGGCGATCTTGTTCTTCGCCCGTTCCACTTCCTCTTCCGTGATGTCGTTCTTCACCCGCTCCATCTCCCGCTTCGCCACCTCCATCGCCTGCTCCGTCCGGTCCGGGCTGGTCACCAGCGCAATGTAAAAGCTCCCGCAGCCGTCGTGCGGGTAAAACCCGAAATCAGCCTCCTCCGCAATCGCATTGTCCACCAGCGCCCAGTAAAACCGCGACCCCTCCGCGTCGCCGATCACATCCTGCAACACCTTGGCCGCAAACCGCTTCTCGTCCTGCGCACTCGGCCCGCGGGTCATCCCCATCGTGTACTTGCGATTGAGCTTCGCGTCCGTCATCTCCACCGTCTTCGCCCCGATCACCGGATCGCCCATCACCCGCGGCGCCTTCACCGTCTCCCAATCCCCACAAAATTCCTCCGCCAGCCCCACCACCTCATCAAAGTCCAGCCGACCCGTCACCGAAAGCACCATGTTCCCCGGACCATACCGCCCCCTGAAATACCCCGCCATCTCATCCCGAGTCAGGTCCGTAATCGACTGCGCACTCCCCAAGATCGACCCCGCCAACGGATGCTTCCCAAAATGCTCCTCCATCAGCCGCTCGTACAACCGGTGGTTCGGATCGTCGAGATACATCGCAATCTCCTCCAGAATCACCTTCTTCTCCGTATCAAAATCCTCCTGCCGAATCGCCGGCCGAAGCAAATGCGAAAGATGCTCAACCGTCGCCCGCGTAAACTCCGGCAGGACATTGGCGTAATACGCCGTCATCTCCTGGCTTGTAAACGCGTTGTACCGTGCGCCCAGCTCGTCAAATATCCGGTTCACATCCTCCCATGTGTATTTCGCGCTCCCCTTGAACATCATGTGCTCAAGAAAATGCGACACGCCGTTGATCTTCGCCGTCTCGTCCCGGCTGCCCGTCCGAACGAAAAACCCCGCCGCAAACGAATGCGAATCAGGGTTGATCTCCCCGACCACATCAAGTCCATTGCCCAGCCGGTGATGCCTAAATGCAAGCGCCATGTTCGTTTCCTCAAAACACTTCCAACTCGCCCCAACTTCCAACCCGCCACCCTCCGCCTACCCCGGCACCTTCAGCGGCTTGGGCCCAACGATCACGATCGTGAACGGCCCGGGCAGGTTTGTCTTCAGATACGCGTTCACCCCATCCACCGACACCGCATCGATCGCGGCCTTGATCTCCTCCAGCCCGCGAAGTCGGCCACGCGTAAACCAGTCGTGCGCCAACGCCCCCGCCCTGCCCGAGGTGCTCTCTCCGCTCATTACCAGCGAGCTTTTCAGACCCGTCTTCGCCCGCGCCAGCTCGGCTTCGGTAACCCCCTCCGCCAGCCGGTGCAACTCGCCGACAAAGCAGTCCAGCGTCGCCTGGGCCCGCTCGTTGCTCGTCCCCGCGTAGCCAGTGATGCTCCCCATCCCCTGCAAACTCGAATACCCCGCCCACACCGAATAGCACAGCCCGCGCTTCTCCCGCACCTCGGTAAACAGCCGCCCCGACATCCCCCCGCTCAGAACCTCCACCGCCATCCGAACCGTGTAGTAGTCCGCGTGGGTCTCGGGAATGCTCGGATACGCAATCCCGATATGCGTCTGCTCGCTCTGCTGCTCCTCGAACTTATACCCACCCGCCGCCGACACTCGCGGCAGCTCGGCAACGGGCGACTTCCGCAGTTGGCCAAGGTGCTTGCCCACAGCCAGCCGGTACTTGTCAAAGTCCACATCTCCCGCGACCGCCAGAATCGCGCCCGACCCCACATACCGCCGGGCGTGTTCCTTGCGAGTCTCCTCGACGGTCAACGCCTCGATATCGCCTTGGATGCCCATCGAGTTTCGCCCGAGCGGAGAAGGGTAATACTGCTCGCGAAGTTTGATCAGCAACTTCTGCCGAGGGTCGTCGTCGATCCCCGTAAGGGATTGCAAGCTAAGGTCCTTGGCTGCGTCGAACCCCTCATCCGGAAGCTGCGGGCGAAGGAGGATATCGCCATACGCCGGGAGCGCTTCCAGAACCTTATCGCCCACGCCAGCCGCCCCGAACCGCGTGTGATACACGCCCACGGTGCTGCTCCGCTGCAACCCAAGGTAGTCGAGGTGATCGGTCAGGGCACGACTGTCGCGCTGCCCCGCCCCGCGGAGCACGAGGTCGCTCAGCACCACGCTCACCCCCACCCGCCCCGCCGGATCACTGGACACCCCCGCCGGGACAAGCAGGGTCATCGCCACCGACTTCATGCCCGGCATCTTTTCGCCGAGCAATACCAATCCGTTTTCAAACGTGTGCTGGAAGTATCGATCCGACAAAGCAGTATCTCCTTCTTTTCCCCCGGCCGCATTGTACGCCGTCCGCCCGGCTGGGCTCCGTCGCCGTCCTCTCCATCATCTCGCACGCGCTGCAGTCGCCCCCTAACGCAGCCCCGCCATCACCAAACCGGTCGCGAGTTTTGGATAGAAATAGGTGCTCTTCTGCGGCATGACTTCGCCCGTCTTGCCCAGCTCGACCAGCGCATTCAACGGTGTCGGTCGAAGCAGCAGCGCTATGCGATACTTCTCGCCATTGGTCTGGGAGACAGCCGAGGCGACGTCCGGCGAGTATCCGCGAACCACCTCATCGCCGCCGTTGAACACCGGTTGGAGCACTTGTTCGATGAGATAGTGCTGGAGCACGGCGACGTCAAGCCGGCGCCACGTCGCGGACTGACTTGCGTGGGTCTCCTTCAAGGGGTCTGTCCCCTTTGGAAGCAGGGTGTACATCTTCTTCGCCGCACCGTCGAACAACCCGAACCCGTGCTGCGGAATGTGCAGCATCGACTGCTCGTCTGCCGCCATCTTCATCGCCTCCTTGACGACGAAGTGCGGCTCGACGGCTTTGACAAACCGCTGCATGTCGAACTCGCGTATCGAGGACACCATGCGATGGGTGGGCATGATATGAAGGCCGGAGTCCTGCATGGAGACGAGACAGAACAGGCAGTAATTTGCGGGGTGAGCGGGCGGCAAGACGGAGGCCTGCCCGGGGTCGCCCGAACCACCAGCCGCTATCTCGCACTCCCGCTGGTACTGCAGCGCAGTGGTATACCGATGGTGGCCGTCGGCGATGTAGATCGGCCGGCCCTTCATCAGATCGATCACCTTCGACTCCACTGCGGCATCGAAAACATTCCAGAGGTCGTTTTTCACGCCCTGCAGCGTCGCCGAAATGTCCGGCTTGCCGACGCTGGCGAAGAGCGCACTGGTGACTTCGTTCTTGGGGTCGTTGAACAGTCCGAAGATCGGGGACATCTGCATTCCCGTGGCGCGCATGAGCTTGAGACGGTCTTCGATCGGGCCTTTGTACGTCTGCTCATGGGGGACCACGTCGCCCGAGCCGAACGGATGGAGCTTGACGAGGGCGAAGAATCCGCGGCGGTGGTGGGCTCGCTTGTGTGTGGTGTAAGTTTGCTCGTAGGGGTAGAACGCGGCGCGATGGTCGCGCTCCAAAACGCCGTCAGAGATCCATTGCTGCAGGCGGGTATTGGCGGAGGCGTACGTCTCGTCAGGGCCGACGGTCTTGGCGGGGAGGTGGGGAAGGTCGACATCGACGATGTTGAATTCGTTCTTTTGGAGCAGTTCGCCCTTGCCGGATTCGTCGAGAACGTCGTACGGCGGGGCGATGAGGTTGCTGAAGTCAAAGCCCAGGGATCGGCTGTACCGGTACGCGTGAAAGGGTCGAAGCATCGCCATGGCGGAGATGATAACGTATGCCCGCGGCGTTCAGAACTCCGGGGCACGAAGTTGCTTTCGCGGGGGGTGCCTTGGAGTTGAGCCACTTCCACCCGTGGGCCACTGGACCTACACTTGCCCAGCTACATGAAAATCATTCTCGCCAATCCCCGTGGCTTCTGCGCCGGCGTCAACATGGCCATCAACGTGGTCGATGAGGCCCTGAAGAAGATCGGCCCCCCGATCTACGTTTATCACGAGATCGTGCACAATCGACACGTGGTGGACGACTTTAAGTCGCGCGGGGTGACGTTTATCGAGTCCGTGGAGGAGGTGCCACAAGGCGGGGTGGTGATCTTCTCGGCCCACGGCGTCTCGCCGGCGGTGCGTGACGCCGCCAAGGCACGCCAACTCCGCGAAGTCGACGCCACCTGCCCGTTGGTCACCAAGGTTCATAACGAGGTCCTGCGCTTCGCCCGTGACGGATACAAGATCATCTTCGTCGGCCACCGCAACCACGACGAAGCCGTCGGCACGGTCGGGGAAGCTCCCGACGCGATCACCGTCGTCGAATCGGTCGAGGAGGTTCAGGCCCTGCAGTTACCGGTGACGGAGAAGATCGCCTACGTAACGCAGACCACCCTGTCGCTGCACGACGCCAAAAGGGTGATCGACGCGCTCAAATTGAAGTACCCCGCCATCCGCCCGCCGCCAAAGGAGGACATCTGCTACGCGACCACGAATCGCCAGAACGCGGTGTCGCAGTTCGCCGGCGAGGTGGAATTGGTGCTCGTGGTCGGAAGTCAGAACTCGTCAAATTCCAAGCGCCTTGTGGAGACCGCCGAAGCGCAGGGAATTCGGGCGTTTCTCATCGACGACCAGTCGGAGCTCAATGAGCAGTGGTTCATCAGCGCCAAGGGTGGCGTGGTTGGATCGGTTCTGGTGACGGCGGGGGCTTCGGCGCCGGAACACTTGGTGGCGGATTTGGTCGACAGACTCCAACGCGAGCACGGTGGCCGCATCGAGACGCGGACGCTGGTCGAGGAAGACGTGACGTTCGCGCCGCCAAAGTCCCTCCGAGCACTTTCTGTGCTGGCCAACTGACCAGCACAGTTACCGGACGAAGGCATAATCTTTCCCCGCCCCCACACGGGCGTTTCAACGTGATCGCTCAGCCGTTAAACTCCCGGCCAAATGAACGTTGAATCCCTCGCCATCGCCGACGTAAAACTCTTGACCCCCAAGAAGTTCGGAGACCACCGCGGATTCTTCGCTGAAACCTACAGCCGCAAAATTCTGACGGACGCCGGTTTCCACGACGAATTCGTGCAGGATAATCAGTCGCTCTCTCGGGAGCAGGGGGTTCTACGCGGGCTGCACTTCCAACTGCCGCCCTTCGCCCAAGGCAAACTCGTTCGCGTGATCCGCGGAGCCATCCTCGACGTCGCGGTCGACATCCGACGCAGTTCGCCAACTTTCGGCAAACACGTATCAGCCGAGATCACAGCAGATAATTTCAGGCAAATCCTCGTCCCCGCCGGCTTTGCCCATGGTTTTGTCACCCTCACGCCCGACACCGAGGTGGTCTACAAAGTCACCAACTACTATTCCCCCGCCCACGACCGGGGCATTCTCTTCAACGACCCGGCGCTGGCGATCAACTGGCGATTGCCGGAGTCGGCTGCAATTCTTTCCGATAAAGACCGGAAACACCCGGTTCTTGCCCAAGCCACGGACCTGTTCTAAACCCGACCCCCACACCCACGACCCACGGAGCAATTTTCATGAAAGGCATCATCCTCGCCGGCGGCGCTGGCACCCGCCTCTACCCCCTGACCAACTGCATCTCCAAGCAGCTCCTCCCCGTTTATGACAAGCCAACGATCTACTACCCCCTCTCGGTCCTCATGCTCGCCGGGATCCGTGAAGTGCTCATCATCTCCACCCCACGCGACCTGCCGCGAATCAAGGACCTTCTGGGCGACGGCAAACAACTCGGAATGACTTTCGAGTACCGCGAGCAAGCCACCCCCAACGGAATCGCCCAAGCCTTCGTCATCGGAGCCGACTTCATCGGCAATTCTCCCGTCTGCCTCATCCTCGGCGACAACGTCTTTTACGGACACGACCTCACGCTCATGCTCGAGGACTCCTCCAAGATCCACTCCGGGGCACGCGTCTTCGCCTATCAAGTCGGCGACCCCGAGCGCTACGGCGTCGTGGAGTTCGACAAGTCGCTCAAAGCCATCTCCATCGAGGAAAAGCCCAAAGCCCCAAAGTCCAACTGGGCGGTGACGGGGCTGTATTTCTACGACGCGCAGGTCGTCCAGATCGCCAGGGAGCTCAAGCCGTCCGCCCGAGGCGAGTACGAGATCACCGACGTTAACCGCGAGTACCTCCGCCGGGGTCAGCTCAGCGTCCAGTGCATGGGACGCGGCATTGCGTGGCTGGACACCGGCACGTACGACTCGCTGCTGTCCTCGTCGCAGTTCGTGCAGACCCTCGAACAACGCCAGGGCCTGAAGGTCGCCTGCATCGAGGAGATCGCGTTCCACCAGAAGTTCATCGGCGGCGCCGAAATGGAGCAACTCGTCCTTGCAGCCGGAAAGAGCGACTACGGCAAATACCTCCGGCGAATCCTGGATGAGGCCCGCTAAAATGCCCTTCGTTTGAGAGTGGAACCTTTCTGTGCAGGACATACACCCGATGCCATCCAACCCGGCCGCTTTCTGTCTTTTGTGCAACAGTCCCTCCTCACCGACGGCGCCCATTCATATCCACTCGATGATGCGCTGTTCGCGGTGCTGCTTCGTCTTCGCCGCTGACAGGTTATTCCCGACGGGCTTTATGACACCGCATACACAGCCGACGGTGAGTATCGGGGCCTGATGAAGACGGCGAAGGCCCAGCGTGATGGTGTGGCGGGCTTCGACTGGATGCACCAATGGGTGTTCGACCACACCTCCCCCGCCGGCGCGCGGCGTTCGCTTGATCTGGGGTGTGGCGTGGGTTCGGCTGCCCACCTTGCTTCCCGCGCGGGCTGGACCGCATTCGGGCAGGACGTCAGTGAAAACGCGCTGAAGGTGGCGGGCGAGATTTTCGGGATCGCGACATTTGCACAGCCCATTTCATCGCTCGCGGAACAGGGCGAGAAGTTTGACCTCGTGACCGCCTTCAACCTGCTCGAGCACATCCCGGACCCCATGTCGTACCTCCGCACCGTTCGCAGCATCACGGCGGACAATGGTCGATTCGCCGCCGCCGTGCCGAACTACGACAGCTACGCCATGCGGAACACCACATGGGACCAGTGGCTGCCGCCATTTCACCTCAATTTTTTCACCCTCAAGACCTTGGGCACGGCCTTGGAGGCGACCGGGTTCAAGCTCGAAGTTCACATCATCAAATTCGCCTCTTGGAGTGGTGTGGAGGGTTCGAAACTTCGGCGCGTCTCGCTCATCCCCTACCTCGCCGCCAATGCGCTCATCGGTCGCCTCCGTGGAAACGGGATCGTGGCGGTTGCCCGGGCCGTTTAACCCGGCGCGAACCCCGTGGGGGCATTGAAACCCGAACAGGCGGCCGGGATCCTCGCACCCCAAGCCCTTCCAGTATATCGTCCCGCAAAATCCGCCGGTGGTCGTCGCCCGCGGTTCCGATGCTCTCACCCCCCACCCACCGGCTAACCCATGTCCACCACACTCGTCACCGGCGCGGCCGGGTTTATCGGTTCCAATTTTGTTCGAATGCTCAAGGCCTCGGGGGCGCGGAAAAGCGTCGTCTCGCTTGATGCGCTGACCTATGCGGGAAACCTCGCCAATCTGGA
>JBBRUM010000018.1:0-17076 GCA_038247815.1 Tepidisphaerales bacterium
CGGGTGCAGACGTCGAGGGTGTCGAAGACGAAGCTCGAAAACGCGAGCAAGCCGAACCCGATCCCGAACGCGAGCGGCACGCCGGAATACGACATGAAGGTGCCCAGACCCCGGGCGTAAAGCGCATCGGGCGAGGCGCCTTTGGTTTGGGCGGGGATGAGGATCATGACGCAGGCGAGGGAGAAGACGGCGACCATGGCTTCCAGGAGCATTGCCCCGTAAGCGACGGGGCGCACGTCGCCCTCGGAACGCAACTGTTTGCAGGTCGTGCCGGAAGCGACGATCGAGTGAAATCCGGAACAGGCCCCGCAGGCGATGGTGATGAAGAGAAACGGGAACATCCATCCCAGCGCCGAGTCAAAGGCGATGAACGCCGGATACTGAATCGCCAGCGACGACGTGCCCGACCAGCCGCCGACGAGCGTGCCCACGACGCCGAACCCGAGCGCGGCGTACAGGAAGGTGGCACCGATGACGCCCCTTGGCTGAAGCAGGAGCCACATGGGTGTGATGGAGGCGAAGAAGCAGTAGACGAGGAGGGTAAGCTCCCAGGGTGTGTTGAGTGCGGCGGCGTCTTTCCCTTCGGTTTGGAGGAAGGGCAAGACCGGCGCGAGGGCGGCTGCCCAACTGGGCGAATACGCGATCACCGCGCCCAAGCCGGCGACGGCAAGAGGCAAGAGCGCGTACCACGGGATGCGGGTGAACCGCAGGGCCAAGCCCATGAGGATCGACGCCAGCAGGTACGCCCCGGCCCCGATCGCCACCGCCCCGCCGTTGAGCGTGAACGTCTGGCTTGCTGCGCCGTTTGCGCCGGGGAAGGTGATGGTTTGGAACCGGGCGAAGGTTCCAGTGACGACGTCGGTGAACGCGACGATGACGTACAGCAGCGAGATCCAGACGAACGCGAGAAACGTGAGGTACGCGGTGCGCGACATGTGCTCGCGGACGACCTGTGTGATGGACGACGCCCCGTGCCGCACCGACGCGAGCAATGCCCCCGAGTCGTGCACCGCGCCGACGAAGATCGCGCCGAGCACGATCCAGATCATCGCCGGCACCCACCCGAACGCCAGCCCCGCCAGAATCGGCCCGACCACCGGCCCGGCAGCGGCGATGGCGGTGAAGTGACCCCCGAGGACCACACCCGCCGGCGCCGGAACGAAGTCGTTCCCGTCCGCGCGCTCGGTCGCGGGAGTGGGCCGGCTGGAGTCCACCCCCAACCACCGCATGACCAGCCGGGCGTAGGTGAAGTACGCCACAAGCAACACAACCGCACACAACGCAATGACGGGGAGAAGGGGCATCTCGACCCCATGCTACCGGAGCCGGCGCTCTCGCAAAACCTAGTTAGGCAAAACATTCGGGATGGTCACATCGACTCCCAAGAGGCATTCCCACATCAAAGTGTTTGCCCGCTGAAACTGCTGTTCAGCCAAAACGGCGGCATCGTTCGCGGCACGCAATGCCACAGCCGCGGCATTTGCTCTCGTGTTTGCCGCATCCAGTGCAGCCAGAGCACTGGCCGCGTTGAGATTGGCCACGATCAATGCTGCAAATGTCACCGCAATAACCGCTGGATTAATCGATACCAAAGAGCCGTAGGCTGTGGTCGCGGCTGCTACACCAGCCAAAGCGACGTTGTACGCATTCAATGCAGTTGCCACTGCGCCAGTCGCGGCAGTTAGCGCTGCACTGGCAGCGGCCACCGCGGCTTGGGCAATCGCAAGATTGACCCGGGCATTCCCTTCTGCCGCGACAAGCGCGGTACAGTCGAGTTCCTGAACCTGATCGTCTGGAGTCGTTACCCGACTAGACGCGGTTCTTACCGATTCCATTCGCTTCGGACGATCGGTACGATGATCCAAGCACATTAGCCTAGAATGCTGTGCAATAACCCAACTTGGCATTATCGTTGCGGGAATCATAGCAACAGAAACTACCGTACGGAAAACCACTTCTTTCGTGATCTTTTCATGGTTTCACATCCTATCGATTTGCAAACAGATCTGGATTCCACGCATATCGGAAAAAAGCTTTTCACTAAAACATCACGGATATCGAGTTCTTGAAAGATCTTCAACCGCCATCCCGCGAGTCCGCTGAATCATTTGCAGCAGGAATACAGGTTTGGGGTTTGAATTCAGATACTGATCCTCGAGTGAATTTGCTCTCTCGAGCGAACTGGCAGCCGCACGCAACGCGCCGTCGCGGTCGATGGGCGAGAGCAAGTTCAGGGCGTCCGAGCCCAACTCTGCCCGGGACAGTTCGACCACCCTTTTTGCCTCAACCGAATTTACTCGCATGATCTCTGCGTTGGTCCACAGAGAGTAGACAATTTTTCGCTTCTTCCGCGCGTCGAGGGGGAGGGTTGCGAGGAGCCGCTGCGATCGCTCCGCCGCATCCGCAAAATCTCTCCCCCAATATGCAGCTTCTATGGCGATGACTTCCAGCTCGACTCGGTCCTCGGGCCCCGCCACATTGATTGCTTCATTCACCGCATCCCGATGCTTGAGGGCCAGGGATATGGCCTTCTGCCTCGACTTGAGTCGAGTGGGACCATCGGTCTCTTTATCCGCCAGCCGGTCTGCGGCGGAAAACTCCACAACGAATAGGCCTCGCAACTCGGTCGGAACGGGCCGGGTTGCGACGTTGTTCAACGCGAAGATGTCCCGCCGCCAATCGATCTGCGTCCAATCGAGCTTGGTACGGGAGGTGGGAGGTGAAACTGTCGGACCACCCCCGGCTGGCCGCAACGACCCGGGCAACTTGGTCTCCGACGGCGACGGGCGGAACAGGAAATAGCCGAACGATACTGCGATGACAATCGCCGCAACCACTATCGCAGCGTTCCAGAGAAACTTTCGTGAGTTTTGTGACATATGGACTACTCCCGATGCATAGCATCCGCAAGGATAATGGAGTCTCCGGACACGTCAAAGAATAAATCAGCAGTCGGGAGATTCATTTGTTGCTTTGAGAGAAATGTTACCAAGAGAGCGCGACACGTCCTGCCAACGCTGATGCTGTCGAGCGTGACTTGCTCTTCGCCTGCAAACTCTGCCTCCTCCCACCATGCTCCTACGCGTCGGCCCGACCAAGCGTCATCTGATCCGTGAGGACGGCAGTCCGTTTTTCTACCTTGCCGACACGGCGTGGGAGCTGGTGCATCGGCTCGACCGGGAGGAAGCCGTTGAGTATCTCGACGCCCGCGCCGCGCAGGGGTTTACGGCGATACAGATGGTGGCGCTGGCGGAGTTGGACCGGCTACGGGATGTTCACCCTTAGGGACAACGGCCGAAGGTGGCGACGAAGTAAGTCCGCACTAACAAGAGAACCCTTTTCCCCTTCCCACGGGTTAGCCGTGGGAAAGATTTCTTGTTTTTGCGGTGGCGGTGAGTAGCTATGGCGAGGTGAAGAGGTCCGGAGCAACTTGCTGGGGGAGGGGGAGTGACCTAGTATCCCGCCCTAGCGAGGCCTGTGTGGCCGAGCGATCCCCTTTTACGACCCGCTCACCGGCAAATGCTAGTGGCGTGGTGTCAAGGAGTTAGAGTTCATGGAGAAGGAAGTTAAGACGCAGACGATCACCGATTTTCGGGTTCACGAGAAGGACAGCGGCAGCCCGGAAGTTCAGATCGCGTTGCTGACCAAAAGGATCATCGAACTTACGGGCCACCTTAAGACGCATAAGAAGGATCACTCCTCGCGTCGCGGGTTGCTGATCATGGTCGGCAAGCGGAACAACATGCTGAAATACCTGACGCAGATTGATCGCAGCAGGTATCTGGCGGTGATCGCGAAGTTGGGATTGAGAAAGTAATTTTGAATGAGGGACACGCCCGGGGCGTGTCCCTTCTGTTTTGTGCTGTCGACGGTCTCGACGTGCCGCCCGCCTTTTTCATCAGGCCTCGGGCGGGCGGGACATCGAAGGAAAGGAACCCGATGCAGATGCACACATGCGTTCGCTTGCGAGCGGGCGGGCGTGTTCATCTGTTCGGATCCGATTGCCGGCGACAGTCATGTGGGCGAAAGATGACGGAGAGGCCGAGGAAAGACTGACGCAATGCAGGCAATTGAAGTGACTCGGGAAATCGGCGGCCGGACGCTGTCGATCGCGACGGGGACGTATGCGAAACTGGCGGCCGGCTCGGTGACGGTTCGGTACTACGACACGGTGGTGTTCGGCGCGGTCGCCCGCGCCAATCCCCGCGAGGGCATCGACTTCTTCCCCCTTCAGGTGGACTACCGCGAGCGCCGCGCCGCGGCCGGCAAGTTCCCGGGCGGGTTCATGAAGCGCGAGGGTCGCCCGACCACCAAGGAAATTCTCACCGCGCGGCTCATTGACCGCCCCCTGCGCCCGCTGTTCCCCAAGGGGTTCATGGACGAGGTGCAGATCCAACTTAACGTGCTGGCGTTTGACGGCGAGAACGACCCCGATTTGTTCGCGGGTGTCGCGGCTTCGGCGGCGGTGGCGATCAGCGACATTCCGTTTATCACCCCGATCGCCCACGTGCGGGTCGGCAGGATCGACGGGAAACTGGTGCTGAACCCCACCGTTCAGGAGATCGAAGCCAGCGACTTTGACCTTGTCGTCGCCGGGACGAAGCACTTCGTGAACATGATCGAACTCGGCGGCCGCGAGCCGCTCGAGGACGAAGTCGCAGACGCCATCGAATTCGGCCACAAAGCCGTGGTCGAGATCTGCGAAATGATCGAGGAACTGGCTAAGAAAGTCGGCGTGGCCAAGGTCGGCGAAGCCAAGCTGCCGGACCCCGCGTTCGTCAACTCGATCCGCACGAAGGTCACCGCGAAAATCCGCGAGGTGAAGGGCAAGCCCGGCAAGCAGGAGCGGTCCGACGGCGTGTCGGCGATCCTCAGCGAGCTGGTGAAGGAGATGGCCCCGCCGATCACCGACCCCAACGCGAGCTACAACGCGATTCTGGCGCAGAAGGCACTGGCGAAGCAGGTGCGGGCCGTGTTCGTCGAGGTGGAAGAGCATGTGACGCGGCTGGCGATTCTCGCCGGCGTGCGTCCGGACGGGCGGAAGTTTACGGACATCCGCCCGCTGAGCATCGCGACGGGGATCTTGCCGCGGGTGCACGGCTCGGCTGTGTTTACGCGTGGCGAGACGCAGAGCATGTGCACGGTGACGCTGGGCACGGCCGGCGACGAGCAGATGGTCGACGGGCTGACCGAGGAATACGCGCAGAAGTTCATGCTGCACTACAATTTTCCGAGCTTTTCGGTGGGTGAGGTTCGGCCGATCCGCGGGCCGGGTCGTCGGGAGATTGGGCACGGGGCGCTGGCTGAGCGGTCGCTGATCGCGGTGCTGCCGGCTGTGGACAAGTTCCCGTACACGGTGAAGGTCATTTCGGACATTCTCGAGAGCAACGGTTCGTCGTCGATGGCGAGCACTTGCGGCGGTTGTTTGGCGCTGATGGACGCGGGCGTGCCGATCACCAAGATGGTGGCCGGGATTTCCGTGGGCTTGGTGCAGGAAGGCGATAAGTGGGAGCTGCTCACCGACATCCTCGGCGAGGAAGACCACTTCGGCGACATGGACTTCAAGGTCTGCGGCACGCGTGACGGGATCACGGCGATCCAGTTGGACATCAAGACCGAGGGCATCACGCATGAGGTGATCCGCAAGACGCTGCACCGTGCAAAAGAGGCGCGGAACGTGATTCTTGACGCGATGGCGGCTGTGATTCCGGCTCCGAAGTCGGAGATCAGCCCGTTTGCCCCGCGGTTGCTGACGATCAAGATCAACCCCGAGAAGATCGGCAAGCTGATCGGCCCGGGCGGAAAGACGATCAAGAAGATCCAGGAAGAAACCGGCGCGCAAATCGATATCGAGGACGACGGCACGGTGTACATCGCGGCCATCGACGGCGACAAAGCCGAGCGGTGTAAGGGGCTGGTCGAAGCCCTCGTGGGCGACGTCGAAGTGGGCCGGATTTACCACGGCAAGGTCGTGAGCATCAAGGACTTCGGGGCGTTCATCGAGATCGCGCCGGAAACCGACGGGCTGTGCCACGTTTCCGAGCTGTCGGACAAGTACGTCGACCGTGTGACGGACGTGATCAACATGGGCGACGAGGTGAAGGTCAAGGTGCTGCTGATCGACGATCAGGGCAGGATCAAGCTCTCGCGGAAAGCCGCCATGAAGGAACTCGGCGAGACCGACCCCGACCCGGTCGGCGGTCCGCGTGAGGGTGGCGGCGGCGGCGAGGGTGGCGATCGTGGCCCGCGTCGCGACGGCGGCGGAGATCGCGGCGGAGATCGCGGCGGCGACCGAGGGGGCCGCGGCGGCGACCGCGGTGGCCGTGGCGGCGGTAGGGATCGTTAAGCCGTTCCGGGCAGTTTTGACGTTAAATCGGCGGGTCCGCGTCTTTCGGGGCGCGGACCCGTTCTAATTTTATCGCCCGGCCACACTCAACTTCGGCCAATTAGCGTTTACAATGACAGCCTATGACCGGCTATGTATATGCACGCGTTTGTTTACTCTTCGTTGCGGCAGTTGCCGCCATCGGCTGTCAGGGAGACTACAACACCCTCCGATTTCGCCCTGTGGACACCACCAGCCAGTTGACGCTTTCCGAGGTGAAGGTGCTCGTGGGCAAACCCGGACAGGGCGGGGCGGTGAAGGGCGTCACCAACGAACACGGACAGGTTGACGTGACGAACCTCAAAGCCGGCGACGTGGTGACGCTCGTGAAGGAGGGCTATGAGATCGCCGTGATCAAGCTCGGTTACGGCAAGTACAGTCAGCGGTCGCCGGCGAGTCAGGTGAAGGCGAAGGAGTTCAGCGTCGGCGACGGCGACGCGATCCCCGTCCCGCTGCACCGGACGGGCCAAGTCCGCCGCAATAACGACAAGTAATACAAAGAACTTTGACGGCCGGAATCCGGCGACGTAATGGAGACCGACGATGCCCAGCATGTTTGACGAACTTGAGCCCCGGCGAATGTTCGCCACGATCGACCTCTCCGACACCGGCGTGCTGACCGTACTGGGCACTCGCGGCAACGACGAGATCATCATGTACTCGATCAAGGATTCGTACGCGCTGCGGATCGGCGGACGCGTGGTCGCGGCGTACAAGAAGTCGGCGATCACCGAAGTTCGGATGTACGGATTCGACGGCAACGACGACCTCCGGGCGGTGACGATCTGCCCGGTGCTGCTGGTGGGCGGTGAGGGGAACGACAGCCTCAAGACCGGCCGCGCCAACGACACGCTCATCGGCGGCAACGGTAACGACCGCCTAGACGCCGGCGGCGGAAGCGACATCCTCCGCGGCGACAACGGCAACGACACGCTCTTAGCTGGCGCGGGGGACGACTTCATCTACGGCGGCTTGGACGTCGCTGACTCCCGCGGAAATCCCGCCGTGAACATCGTCTCCGGCGGGGCGGGAAACGACACCGCCATCAACTCCGTCGGGGCAGTTGACCGCCGCACCAACATCGAATCCGTCCAACCCGAATCCTTCCGCCCGGCGGGGCGCGGGTTCCCAGAGACCATCAGCTTTGTGGCTCCCGCCAACTCGATCATCATCGATGGGCGCTCGGTGCTCGCCAGCGTGACCTACACCGTACCCAACCCGGGAGTCCGTGTACTCTTCGCCACCGAGGCACGCCGCAGCACAACACGGTCCGTCTTCCAGCTTCCAGCCGTCGTCCTCAACGACTCGGTCGGAAGGGCTCCCTCGCCGCAGACGCTGGGCACGAGCATCCAGATCGACCGAATCCCGCCGGGCGACTATTCGTTTGTCCTCGGTGGGTCTGAGGGGCTGATCGGGAGGGTCTTGTTCTCCATCGCGCCTGTGACCGGCACTTAACCAAGCCTCCTCGACCGAGTCTCCTCGACCGGGCCTTATCCACCAGGCCTCCTCGACCGGGGCCTCGACCGGGCAGCCCCTATCGGGTCGCCCAAGCCTTTTCGGCGTCACGCAGCGCACGGGTGAGCGACATCGATTCGACGGAGGCTTTCTCCCCGTCCCTCATGTTTATCGCCGTGCGCAGCGACGCCATGTGGCTACGGGCGATATCCAAGTGCCCCCCGAAGGTTGCGGGCAACCGCGGCGAACGCAACAGCGCCCCTGGACCGAGCAGCCCCACCTGCGCCTCCAGCGACCGAAGTGGGTCAAACGTCGCCTCCCACTTCCCGGATCGCAGCACCGAGGACAGCTCGGCGTCTGGATGTCTGATTGCGGTAAAGGTAGACGCCGGGTCTGGGTAATGCGTGTAGAGCAGCGACAGCAGCACCGCCCCCCCCCCGACCAAGGCGGCCGAAGTAATGGCCCACCCGGGCAGCGCGCCCCGAGCGGCGGCCGGTCGCGGCGACAGTGCGGCGGCCGCCCACCCCGGCGGAGTCGCCACCGTGAGCGTCAGCAGCAGCAGAATCATCGCTGCGATGTGCGCGTCGGGCGTCGACAATTCGCCGAGCTTCTTCCCCAGCCAGACCTTGGAACCGTACTGTTCCACCGCATGATGGTAAGGTTGGTTGTGCCGGTCAAAGGCGTGTGAATCGTCGTCGGGAACCGGCGCGTCACGGAGGGTAGGCGAGATCGCAAACGCCAATCCCACCGCCAGCACCACCGCCGCCGCCACGACGCGAACAGTCCCACCCCACCCCAGCACGCGAGGCAGGAACAGCAGCTTCCCCGCCGACATCCCGGCACCGAGCATCCACCACAAAAGCGCCGCGCCCGGATCCGTCCGCTGCCAGAGGATCTCGGTCGTCTGCAGCGCCGCAATCGCAGGTGGAGGGTACGCGGGCAGCGCTATCGCAGCCGTCAGCAGGACATGCACGGCGTCCGACTCGGTGAAAAGGTGACCGATGAACCCGGGCGGAATCGCCGTCGCCACGCCCGCCGCCACCAGCGCCGTCAGCGCGAAGTACACCGCGAGCGTGCCGAGCAGAATCTTCCCCGCGACAAACGGGAGGGCGACGAGCCTGCCCACCGGTTCGGGCGCCTCAAAGGTTCTCGGTGCACGCTCACCGACCGCCCACCCCGCCAGCGCCCCGACGGCTGCCCCGCACACGGCGAGCAGAAGCACCTTCCACGGAGACGTCAGCCCCATGGCGTAAATCAGCGTGTAGGGGTTGACGAACCCCGACGTCACCGCGAACCCCGCCAGTCCGCGCCGCGACACCCCCGCCCGACGCGCCACCAGCAGCAGTGGTATCGCCCCCACCGAGCACACCGGCAAGACCATCCCCCACACCGCGCCGACCAGGGGCGACAGCAGCGCGTTGGCGCTCCGCCCGTCGTCCCGAGTCGCCACCCACCGCCGCAGCCGCCCCACCGGAACATACACACTCACCGCAGCCGCCAGCAGCAGCCCGGTCAACACATATGGCAGCCCCGACACCACCGCCTCCGCCAGCCGCTGCGCGAAAATCGCCAAATAAAGCATATGCAACCTCCCAGTCTACACCGGAACCTGCACCGACCGCAGAATCTCACCTATTACAGTCGACGCCCGCGCCGGATCCGTCCCCAATCTCACCGACAGCACGGGGAACGCGACGCGCTGAATGTCGTCGGGGGTCACAAAGCTCCGCCCGGCGAGGTACGCATGTCCTTGGGAGACGCGCTGCCACGTGAGCAGTCCGCGCGGCGAGAGCCCCAGCGCCACCCCGGCGTGGCCCCGCGTCGCCGTCGCGAGTTTCACAAGATACTCCCGCACCTTTCCCTCGACCGCCACCGCCGCCACCCGCTCCTGCAGCAGGTGCAACTGCCCGGGGGCGAGCACCTTCCGCGGCGCGTCGTCCTTCTCGCAGCAGTGCCCCACCGCCGCGGCGAGCATCTCGAGCTCCGCGTCCTGCGTTGGGTAACCGATGCGAAGCTTCATGGCGAACCGGTCGAGCTGGGCCTCGGGCAGGGGGTAGGTGCCGTGCTGGTCGACGGGGTTCTGCGTGGCGATGACGAAAAAGGTGTCGGAAAGCTTGTGCCGAATGTTGTCCACCGTCACCTGATGTTCGGCCATGGCTTCGAGCAGGGCAGACTGCGTGCGCGGGGTCGTGCGGTTGATCTCGTCGACGAGCAGCACGTCGGAGAACACGGGGCCGGGGAGAAAGTCGAAGCTTTGCGTCTTCTGATTGAATATCGAGAACCCCGTGACATCGCCGGGGAGCAGGTCCGGCGTGCACTGCACCCGCGCGAACGTCCCGCCGACGGCCACCGCCAGCGCCTTGGCCAGCGTCGTCTTCCCCAAACCGGGGAGGTCCTCGATCAGCAGGTGCCCGCGGGCCAATACGCATGCCAGGACGTGTTCGACGACGTCGGCTTTGCCCTTGAGCGCGGCGTTGAGCGCGTCGCGAATGAGTGCGATCTCGATGTGTCCCGGGGACGCCAACGGTGTCAACGTCAACGGCGAGACCGGAGAAAGGGGGGAGAAAACAGTCATGCGAATCTGACTTCCGGGGTTAATGGACTATCGCTGTCACCTGTCACGGGTTTCTTCCACACTGAAATGCCCACCCCCCGCACCACGGCGAGGCACGCCCGTTGGGCGTCGTCCGTCGGGGTACGGTAGTCGGCCGGGGCATACGCCGCCCACTCGGCGAGACTCGCGAACGCCGCCGCCGCCGGGGTGACCGCTAGGAACCTCCGCACGGTCTCCCCGCCCCGCCGAGGCCGGCCGGCAAGCCTCGCCCGCAGCTCGAGCAGTCGCGTTGTCGTCACCACCGCCCGCCGCGCATCCCCCGGAAGTCGCAGCCGCCACACCACCGTCGCCACCAAGTCCGTCAGCCTGGCCCTGAACAACAGCGCGAGCCCGGCCACACACAGCACCGGCACCCACACACGCGCCGTCGCCACCGCCACGTCCCGCCCCGCCCGCAGCGTACTTCGCCATGTGCCCTTCGGGGCCGAAAGGGCGAACCCCGGCGTCGGCTCGACCGCCACCCACGCCCCGGACATCGTGAGCACCTCCGGCCAGACGTGCGCATCCGCCCCGCCCACCCGCACAAGGCCCGACGCACGATCCACCTTCGCCGGGTCCGCGTAGAACCCGGCCGCAAGTCGCACCCGATACCCCAGCGACCGCAGCAACACCGCCGTAGCCGACGCGAACTGCGGCGACCTCCCCACCCTCGACTCGAACAAAAACCTGGACACCTCATCCCCCCGCCCCTGAGAGTCGCCCACCACCGCATGGTGACCCGCCGCCGACACCACCGCGCCCACCTGATCCCACCCCGCCGCGATCCCAGCCGTCCACTCTTTCGCCAGCGCCGCAATCCGCGGGTCCAGCGGCAGCGGCTCGGTCGTTTCCAGTCGCGCCGGGACGTCGTCGTGGCGTAGCGCAGCGTCCGCCGGGCGCGAGCGCACGTCGAGTACGCTCCCGGCGGGCAGTCGCCGGTGAAACAGCCGCGTCACGTGCCCCGGCCCGCCCGCGAACCAGTCCGCCCGGTCCAACCTGCCGAGCTTGAATGCGGTGACAAACTCCGGCAGCGGAAGCACGTCCGTCTCGATGTCGCCCAGACGGATCTCGTGGGCCACCTCGCCGCCGAGCATCGGCGACGACGGCGCGTCCACCGGCTTCATCCAGCCACGCCCGCCGGAGTTGGGATACAGCGCCGCGTTCTGCTTCGGCGGCGGCGTCTCGATCCACTCACCAGCCTCGGGGTCGTAAACGTCGTACACCGCGAGCTTCATCCGCAGCGGCGTCGGACCGCCGACGAGCAGCAGAGCGCCGGCTGCGCGTTCGGCGGCCTCCCCCGCCGGCTTGGGCGCCGACCGCCGCAACTGCAGCGACCGCCCCGACCGCAGGTCCTGCGCCGTGTGCGCCTCGGAGGTGAGAATCTGCTGCCGCTTGAGCCCAATGAGCTTGAGCTGTTCCGACTTCCTCACCGGCTCGCCGAAACTCTCAATAAACGCGTCGTACAACCCCGGATGGTCGGAGTTGACGAACACCTCACCGCGATCAAAGCCCGACGTCCGCGCGTCCCGCCCGCCGCGGACCTCGTCCGGGCCGTCGCCCACGCCCGAGCGAGCGCGGTCAGACCCCTCGACCACGCCCCCGGAACTCGGCATGACCGCCCACCACCCGCGCGAGGACGCGTGGTCAGAAGGAATCCGCCAGCCCACCACCCCGGCAACCACAGTCACGCACACCAGCACCGCCGCAGCGGGAACCGTCGCCACGCCGCCAGACGCCCCAGCCGAGTGCTTGGCGAGCAGAAACAGCGTCGCCGCCGCCGTTCCCGCCGTCAGCAGCCACGTCCGACTCCAGCCCGCCGCCAGCGCCGCTCCAAAAACCATCACAAACACAGCGATCGTCGCCGACAACGTCGCCCCCCGCCCAGCCCCCCCCGCCCACAACCCCGTCGCCACACCCCGAAACGCCGACAACAACAGAATCTCCGGAGTCTCCACGAATCCCGCAGCCAGCGCCGGCCCGACAGTCAGCGCGACATCCGCCAAACCGAACCCCACCGCCAAACCCGTCTCGTTCCCCCGACGCCACCCCGCCGGCAGAAATCCCATCCCCCATGCAACGCCCAACAACACCACCGGAACCACGCAATACATCCACGCCCGCTCAGACGGGCCCGCCACCGCCAGCGACACCGCCAACCCCGCCACCAGCAACAGCATCGCCCCCGCCGCCCGAACGCCCGCATTCACTCCCATCGCACCATTCACGACACACCCCCCGCTGCGACCCCGTCAACGCCCCGGACCACGACCCACTGCGTCCCCACCCCCGTCGCCGCACGCAACGCAGCCGCCGTCCGCCCCGAAGTCACCACCACCAACTCCCGCCCCGTCAACCGCAGCAACACCTCCGCCAGTGAGGGCCCGTCGTCCCCCAGCCGCGCCAAATGATCCATCGCACCCACCAGCGCCCCGCGCACGCCCAGTTCCGCCGCGCCGCACCCTCCAGGCCCCCCGCCTGAAACCGTCGTCACCCCCGCCACCAAATCCGCCGTCAGCCCCGCACGGGCGAACTTCAACAACAGCGACGCGGCCGTGTCGATCGCCCGCTCGCGGTGGGAGACGCCGTCGTATGACATCGAGTCGGTGTCCAACACCAACGAAACCCGCGGCGTCGCCGGCGACTGCCTCTCGCGCACGATCAGCCGCCCGTGTCGCGCCGTCTGCCGCCAGTGGATCTCCCGGACCGCGTCGCCGCGCCGGTACGGACGAAGCCCCGTCAAATCCCCCGTCGTCCCCGGACGCCGGCCCGCCAGCAGCGCCTCCCCCACCCGCGCCGACGCGTCCAACTCCGGAACGTCCACCCCAACCTCCCCAGGCCACACAAGCAGCGTCCCCTTTACCTCCACAGCCTTGCCAACCCGCCGCAACCCCAGTGGAAAACCGCTCGCCAGCTCCACCCCACCACCCCCGGGATACTCCCCCCGCAGCGTCGGCGCGAACTCCGTCGCCACCACACGCCTTCCCCGCGCCGGCAAGGAAAGCAGCGCCCCGCCCTCCATCCCCGGAACCCCCACCACCTCCACCCCTGACACCGGCGCCGGCCACCTATTCACCACCTCCAATCGCACCCCCACCACATCCCCCCGCCTGCACCGCCCAGCCGAAAACTCAACCGACCCCGAAACCCCCCGCACCACCACACCCGGCAACCCCAACCCCAGCACCAGTAACACACCCGCCGCCGTCGCCACCACCCACGCCTGCGGATACGTCATCACCGCGCACAAAACCGACGCCACCAATACTCCAACAAGCACCCCACCCGGCGTCGCCGCCGACCACCCCCAAAACCCGCGAATCATCGCCCAAAATCGCTCCACTGCACTACTCTACGCCACGCCCCCGCCCATGCAACTCCGTTGCAAAAACACCACCGACCCTCAACCCCGGTTTCTCGCAAAAACACTGCCCACAGGTTCATCCTGCTCCTCCGCCGTCAGCGGACCGGCCGCCGCACGCTCATGCACGCTCCAAAAACTCTCGAACGAGTGCCCCAGCGTATACCTCCGACGCCCCCCCTCCGCCGTCCGCGCCATCCTCTGCCGCGCACCCGCGTCCTCCAACAACCGCGCCAACGCCTCCGCCCAAACGTTGCAATCCGCAGCCGACGCAGCCGGCAAGACCAGCCCCGTCTCGTCGTCCTCCACGATCTCTGACGGCCCGCCCGTATCCGACACCACCGCCGGCAACCCAGACGCCAACGCCTCCAGCACCACCTGCCCCAAAGTGTCCGTCCGCGACGGAAACGCGAACAAGTCCGCCGACGCGTACAACGGCCCGAGCTGAGCATCATTCTGCCGACCGAGGAAATACGCCGGCGTCCCCTCCAGTCGCTTCCTCATCTCCGCGAGGTACGGCCCGTCCCCCACCACCACCAGCGCCGCATCCGGCACGCGCCCGGCCACCCACCGCCACGCGTCTGCCAGCAGCCCCAGATTCTTCTCCTCCGACACCCGCCCCACATACAACACCCGCCGACTCTCCCGAACGCCCAGGCGACTCCAAATCCCCATGTCCCTATGCCTCGGACTAAACGTCTCCGTGTTCACCGCCGGAACAATCCCCGAAACCTTGTGCTCCGCGATCCCGAGCTCGTGTAGCCGAGGCACATACACCCGCGACCGCGTCAACGTCCGCGTCGTCTGCCCGTAGAACCACCGCATATACGCCGCCGTCCCCGCCTCCATCCGGTGGTCCTTCGCCAATTCCCGCAGGTACGCCGGAAAATCCGTGTGATACGTCCCGAGCATCGGTACACGCAGCATCTTGCTCACCAGCCAGCCCACCAGGCCCATCGGCCCCGGCGTCGAGCAGTGCACCGCGTCGAACTGCTCGCGGTCGGCCCACTCGAGGATCTCCAGCACCGGCGGCAAATGCAGGCTCAGCTCAGGGTACAAGGGCATGGGCATCGACAGCATCGGCTGAAAGTTCCGCCGCCACGCCCGCGCTTCCACCACCGTCGCCCCGCACGTCGCCACCGTCAGCGAACGCCCACCCCCGCCCGCCGTCGCAGCCTGTCCGCCCATGTCCCGCACAAACCGCGCCACCCCGTTCACCTCGTCAAACGTGTCCGTAAACAACGCCACCTTCAACGGCGCGTCCACCTTCCCCTGCCGCTGCCCCGTCAGCCGCCGCAAAAGCTGCCGCTCCTTGTTCTGATGAAACACCGCGAAGTAGTACGGCAGAAGCACAAACTGATGCGCCAAAATCGCCGAGATCGAATCGAACAACTTCGTAAAGCTCGCGTCGTCCACCGACGACCGGATCGAATTCGCGATCCCGTCCGCAAGGTCGCGGTTGATCCCCGAGGCAAATCGGAACACCTCGTCGTGCTCGCCCAGCGGCGGCAGCTTCGCGTCCAGCGCGGCCACCAGCGCGGGATGGTCGCCCACTCGCTTCTTCGCCGAATCAATGAACAACCCCCGAATCAGTCCCACGCTCTGCCCACCACCAACGCCCTTGCCCGTAAACGGCGCGGTCACGCGTCGCCCGAGTTTCTTGGCTTTGTGCTTCACCGCCAGCCACGCCAGCTCGCGCTTCGTCGGCTTGGCCCGCTGCCCGACGAGCAACTGCAGCAGCGTCGTCGGCAGGTTCGGCGAGCGGCCCTCGGTGAGGATGTGATTCGTGTAATACCGGACGGCCACGGAGTAAAACGCGTGCGCGAGTTTCGCCGAGCTTCCGGGCTCGCCCCCCGCCCGCGTCCGCCCCGTCCGCAGGCACTCCAGCGCCTGCTCCACCGTCTGCACGTCCGGCGGAAACTCCGTCCAAGTCCGACCGATGTTCAAAAGCCCGTGGTCGTCAGACCCGGCTGTGCGACTCTTCACCCACGGCTCGGGCCACCGCGGAATGATCTTGTGTTTCAAGCTCAGCCGCCCAATCTCCTCGCGGTCCAGCTTGTCCAGCAGCGGCTCGAACGCCTCCCGGTGCAACGACGAGTGCGACCCGTTCAAACACTCAAACCCCTTGAACAGCAGCAGCATCTTCTCAATGTGCTTCCGCTCGAGCATGTCGTTCTGCCGATAAATCGGGTGCGCCACCGAGTGGGCGATCCGGTTCTTCTCCAAGTACTCCGCAAGCTGATACAAATCCCTCGCCCGCGACTGCAACTCATCATGCTGCCGGGCGTTAATCCCATAGACAAGAACGTGCAACTTGCACCCGTCCTCCGGGAAGTAGCACGTCACCTCCTCGCCGGTGATCACGCCCGGCAAGTCCGAAATCTGAAGCACTCCGGCGATAGTGTCGTGGTCGGTGAGGGTGACGAAGTCCATCTTGCGGGTTTTCGCCTGGGCAAAAACCTCAGACGGCGGCGAGTAACACTCCGGGCAGGAAATCGCACGCAACGCCACCTCGGCTGCGCGGTTTGACGCCAGTGAGTGACAGTGCAAATCCCCACGTTTCCATCCCGGCGTCCCAGCCGGGGACACCGCAAGCATCGACCTGTCCGGGGTTTGTCGAAAATCAATCATGCGTCTAGCTGAAAGTGTACCCGCACCGCACCCCCGGGTCACCCCCATTACAGCCTCGGCAAGGCCCCTATTTTTACAACTCCCCGACCTCTCCTCGCCGCCGCCCCAACACCACCGACGCGCCCAAAACCACAAGCCCCACCACTTCCGGTTCGGGGATCGCCGGCACCCCCACCGACACCAACTGCCCCCTCAGCGTCAGCCGAGAATCCGGCGCGGTCGCCCCCGGCAGGACCGCAAGGTCAAAACTGGTGCTCACCGGAATCGTCAGCGTCACAAACCCTCCCGGACCCGCCACCAACGTCGACGCCGTCGTCGCCGTATTCACCCCCACCGTTCCCGCAAGGCTCTGCTGTCCCACCGAGATCGACGGCGCGTTGTAATCCACCAGCCCCGACAACGCCGTGATCCCGATCGCTTCAGAGGCAAAACTCCCGCCACCCACCAGCGGAATTACGTCCGAGGTCGGCGTCAGCGTAAGTTCCCTCACCGCCGCCCGGGCGGTGTTAAAAAGGAAGAACTTCACCTGCAAACGTAGTTCGCCGGGGCGCTGCCAGCCACCCCCGCCGCCCTCGGCTGCGTTTGCCAGAGTTCACAGCCGACACCACCCCGCCAGGCAGAAACTGCACCGAAACTCCCGGCACGTAGTCCAAA
>JBBRUM010000019.1:0-17055 GCA_038247815.1 Tepidisphaerales bacterium
GCCTTGCCGTTGGAGCAGGCGCTGGAGGGTCCGGAGCGGCAGATTATCGAGAAGGCGCTCAGGAGAAACGACTGGAACCGGCAGAAGACGGCTGCGGAGCTGAACATCAACCGGACGACGTTGTACAAGAAAATGAGGAAGTATCGGCTGGACGTGGGGGAAGTGGTGTGAGGGGTGGGGGTGAGCGGTAAGGGGGGTGTGGTTTACCTAGGGTGTGCCGCGGAGGGTGATTTTTTCGCCGCCGTCTGGGAGTGGCGTGACGGAGACGTTCGTGGTTGCTGGACAGCGCATGTCGGTGAATCGGGAGGGTGTGAAGGGGAGCCGGTCGTTGCGACGGAGCAGGTGGACGCGTTTCCATTCGGCGAGGACGACGGTTGTGGTGGTGGGGTCGACGGCGTTTCCCTCGCGGCCGACTTGGTCGATGGCGTTGACGCGTTTGAACTCCTGGACGCCATTGGGGTCGAAACCGGGGGCGTCGAAGGTGACTTCGAGGGTGTTGGGTTGGGGCAGGGAGACGCCGGGCGGGAGTGTGGGCGGCGCGGAGGGCGTTGGATAGAGGGCGAAGGCGGCTGAGCCGGAGGGGCCACGGGAGACGAGCGAGATGCGGAGGACGAGTTTGTCACGTTCGGGCGTGATGATCGAGATGCGGACGGTGTCGCCGGGGTAGAAGTAGAGGCTGGGATGGGCTGGGGCGCTGTGCCACTTTGCGGTGCGCCAGAAGGGCCGGAACGCCCTGCGGTCGGCGGAGACGCGGCCGTCGGGAAGTCGGACGACCTCCCAGGTGAGTCCGGCGTCGACCTCGCGGCCCTCGGCGGCGCGGTCCGCGCCCCACCTACCGCCGACGTAGACGGAGGGGTTGTCGAGAAATTGGGCCGGGTTGGCGGGTCGACGGCGGTTGGGGTCGAAGGTGGGCGTGGGGAGAACGATGACGGCGTCGAGCCCGGTCCATCGGTCGACGGAGGAGACGGCTTTGCGGTAGTAGGCGCCGGGGAAGCAGGGCAGTGTGGCCTCAGGCGGCACTTCGGTGCGCCTCGGCTGGGGGTAGGTCGCAGCACAGCCGATACCGAGGACGGTGAGGAAGGTGAGGACGGGGAAGACGGGTAGGACGGGGAGAGAAAGTGCGTAACGGAGCATGCTCCAGTTTTACCGCGCGGGGGGCGATTGTCACCGTCGGTGGGCGTCGAGCATTTGATTGCAGGCGGTGACGAGGGCGGCCGCGAGGGACTTGAAGTCGTGCAGTGGAGAGGCGCGGTAGCGGGCGTGGAGGGTGGAGCGGAGGGTGTGGAGCGCGGTGGGGTCGGCTACCAGGGCGGCGGACTTTGAGATGAAGTCGGCTTCGCTGGTGGCGATAAAATTTTCGAGGCCGATGGCGGTGAGGAGAGAGGCGCCGACGCGGGAGACGTGCGAAGCGCCGGGTAGGGTGAGGGTGGGGATGCCGTACCAGAGGGCTTCGCAGGTGGTGGTGGTGCCGTTGTAGGAAAGGGGGTCGAGCATGAGGTCGATGTGGCTGAGGCGGGAGCGCTGGTCTTCGGTTTTTGGGAGCCAGTTGGCGAGCATGACGTGGTTGAGGTCGGCGCGGCCGCTTGCGAATTCGTCGCGGAGGAGTTGGACGGCGTCGGGGTCGGCGAGGAGTGCGCGGCGGTCGGTCATTAGGAGCTTGGAACCGGGCGAGGCGGCGAGGGCGCGGGCCCAGAGGGAGACGGAGGCTTGGTTGACTTTGGTGAGCAGGTTGAACGATCCGAAGGTTAGAGGTCCGCCGCGGGCGGAGGGGCCGGGGCCGAGGTCGGCGGGCGCGGGGAGTGAACCGTCGAGAGAGAACGCCCAGGCGCAGCGGGGGAGGCGGAAGAGTTTTTCGGTGCAGTGCTCGCCAGCGCGGCCGGGGTAGTCGGGGGGAGGGTCGGCGATGGAGTCGGTGATGCGGTAGTCCATCTGGGGGAGGCCGGTGGTGGCGGGGTAGCCGAGGTAGGTGGCTTGGACGGGGGCGGCGCGGCGGGCGAAGATACCGAGGCGCGAGCCGCCGGTGTGGCCGGCGAGGTCGATGAGGACGTCGATGTTGCGGGAGCGGATGAGTTCGGTGGCGGCGTCGTCGGAGAGGGGGTGGATGTTGTGGAAGGCGTCGACCGTTGCGGCGATGCGGGTGGTGACGTGGTCGGGCATGTCGGTGTTGGAGAAGATCTCGAAGTGGGCGACGGCGTGGTCGTATTCGCGGAGGACGCCTTCGAAGAAGCTGGCGACGACGTGGTTGCGGAGGTCGGCTGAGACGACGCCGATGCGGATGCGGTTGCCGCGCAAGGGGTTGGGTTTGCCTTCGGGAATGTGGGCGTATGCCGCGGCGCACCACGATTCGCTGGCGCGGCGTAGTTCGAGGGGGTCGGTTCCGGCGTAGAGCATGACGAAGAAGCGGCCCTGGCCGAAGCGGTCGTCGGCTGGGAGGAGGGTGCCGGCGGTGGTGAAGTGGCGGAGGGATTCGTCGTAGCGGCGGAGATCGGCTGCGCGGTAGGCGAGGATGAATTGGGAGTCTGCGGAGTAGGGTTCGAGATCGATGAGTTTTCGGGCGTAGGCGTAGGCGAGGTGGGAGAGGTTCATGCGGTGGAGGCGGTCTGCGAGGAGGGAGATGACTGCGCGGTCGGCGGGGTTTAGCTCGTGGAGGGCGTGGAGCTCGGCGGCGCTGGCGGGTTGGTCGCCGGAGGCCCAGAGCATTTCGGCGAGGTCCGTGCGGAGTGTGCGGTCGGCGGGGAGGAGGGCGACGGCTTGCCGGAAGGCGGCAACTGCCGAGGGGAAGCGGTGGGCGGACCACTCGAGCAAGCCGCGGATGGCGAGGGAGTAGGGGTGGGCGGCGTGGCGTGGGGGGAGCTTGGAGGCGGCGTATTTGGCTTGGTCGGGCCGGAAGGCGACGGCGTGGGCGCGGACGAGTTCGTATCGCTCGGTGAGGTCGGTGGGGATCGGAGCTTTGGGGGATTCGGACATGCGGGGGGAGTTTACTTCTCGATGGACTTGCGTGCGCGGGCCATGAAGTTGTCGACCATGCCGGGGAAGAGCGTGGCGAAGGCTAGTCCGAAGCGCATGGGCCAGAGGGGCCAGATTTCACCGCCGTACTTCTTGGGGTTGGCGATTCGGCGGAGCATTGCGGCTGCGACCTGATCGGCGGTTTGCTGGACGTCGCCGGGGACACGGGGGGGCATTTGGTGGCCGCCGAGTTTCTGGGCGACGTCGAAGAATTCGGTTTTGGTTCCGACGGGGTGGACGGTGGATACGGCGACGCCCCTGCCGCGGAGCTCGACGCGGAGGGCCTCGGCGACGGAAAGCTGGGCGGATTTGGTGGCGGCGTAAACGCCGAAGTAGGGCAAGCCACGTCGTGCGGCGGCGGAGGAGACGATCATGAGGTGGGCGCGGTGGCCGGCGATTTCCGGCTGAGCGAGGAGGCGGGGGAGGGCGAGGCGGATGGGCTCGATGGTGCCGAGGAGGTTGGTGGCGAAGATCGCGCGGACGTGGTCGGGCGTGGTTTCGGAGATGGGGCGCATTTCGCCGTATCCGGCGTTGAGCACGAGGGTGTCGATGCGGGGGAAGGCGGCGAAGGCGGTGTCGATGAGGGTGCGGCAGCCGTCGTCGGTGGAGATGTCGGCGGGGATGACGAGGTGGCGAGGGCCGGGGAGGGCAGCCTTGAGCGCGGCGAGGCGGTCGGCGCGGCGGGCGGAGAGGACTAGGGTGGCGCCGGCGGCTGCGAGCTGGCGGGCGAGGGCTTCGCCGATGCCGGAGGAGGCGCCGGTGATGAGAACGGTTTGTTGGGCGATGGGGGGCATGGGGAACTTACTTGTTGGTTGGGGGATTATTCTTTTCGCAGGAGGAAGGTGGCGGCGTGGCTGGCGAAGCCGTGGTTGCAGCTGGCGGTGGGGTTGTTGTGTTCCCAGAGGGTGCCGGTGAGCTTGGCCATGGGGAGGAGGTATTCGGTGAGCTCGGCGAGGGCTTGGTCGTGGTGGCCGTGGCGGGTGAGTAGGTCGAGGCGGAGCATGATGCCGACGAGCATGTTGGCGGGGTGGATCTCGGAGTGCAGGCCGGTGCGGGCACGGTGGGGGCCGAAGTCGGTGAGGAGGGTTTGCCAGAGAGCGGGGTGCGTTTGCGGCGTTGCGGCACCGAAGGCGAATGCGTAGTACTGGCAGACTTCGGTGCGGTTGCGGGTGGGGGTGTAGGTGTCGGCTGAGGCGGTGGAGGAGAGGGAGGCGTTGTCGACGAAGAATGTGCCGTCGAAGGACTCCGCCGAGGCCGCGGCGAGCACCGCTGCCGACCGGGCGGCCAGCCCGGGGAAGTCGTACAACTCGGCCGCAGCCGCGAGCGCCGCGCCATACAGAAAGCTCGAGGGGTAGTTCAGGTCCCTCTGGAAGTCGTTGGATTTGCTCCATTCGATGAACGACCAGCCGGGCAAGGCGCGGAGCAGGCCGTCTTCGCGCTCGATCCGGCTGAAGAAGCCGAGGAGCTTTTGGACCCTGGGCCGGAAGCGTTCGACGAGGTCGGCGTCGCCCCCCCGCCGCCGGTATTCCAGAAGTTGGAGCACCAGCCACAGGGACCACTGCGGGATGAAGTTCCCGTCGGGGTGGTCGGCGGGGTAGCACATGGGAAACATGCCCTCGGGGAGGTGCGCATCGGGCGGGGAGAGGAGGAAGTTTTCGAGGAACGCCGTTTCGAGGTCGAGGCTTCCGGTGAGGGCGAGGGAGGCGCGGGCGGTGAAGTACGAGTCGCACAGCCAGCCGGCCCGCTCGCGCGAGGGACAGTCCATGAAGTAATCCACCGAGTTTTGCGCGAACGTGGCGGCCGCCGCCCGCAGGATGGCCATGCGATCGGGGTCGGGCAGTAACACAGCCAGTTCAGGCAGGGGATACTCGTACCGCCGAAGGTCGGCTAAGAGCACCTCAGCCGAGCCTGAGAGGCATTGGAGCTGGAGGAACTTCATCGAGTTGGGCTCGATGGATTCGAGTTCGTGGGTGCCGGCGGGGAGCGTCCAGCCGATGGTGTTGACGCAGTCGGCGCGGCGGGGATTGGCGTGGCCGGATTCGGGAAGCAGTTCGTCGAAGCTCGCGGCGAGGACGGTTTTGCCGGTGGTGCGAACCGTAAGGCGGAGGAACCCGGTGAGCTCGGCTGGCAGCGAGAGCACCGCGAAGCGCCCCGGCGCGAGCGGCAGCGGCCATGCGAGGGGAGCCACGGCTGGCCGCTCGGCGGTGTATGTCGCCGCCGCGACGGCGTGGTGCGGGTTGGCGGCCCAGGATTCACGGGGGTACTGCTTGCAGAGTTCGTGACCGCGGGTTTCCCACCAGTAGGGCTTCTCGGGAGTGGTGGCGTCGAGCTCAAACGTTCCGCCGGAGACCAGTTGGGTAAAGGGTGACAGTTGAAATGTTGGGAGGGGCACGCGGCGCGGGAGCAGTCTCCGGGCCGAGCGGCGGACCGGCGTGAGCGGTCGCGGCGGAAACGCGGTCAGGTCGTACACTTCGGAGAATCCGCGCTGGAAGCTGAACCGCCGGACCTCGGTGGCCCGGTGGGGGAGGGTGGTGAGGGTGAAGTGGCGGTTGTCGGGGGAGGTGAACCGGGTGACGGTGCCGGCGAGGACGATTTCGGCTTGGAGGAACCCGGGGTCGTTGGCGTGCGAGAAGCCGTCGGAGTGGTGGGAAACGACTTCGATGGTGAGGAGGTTTTCACCGGTCCGGAGGTGGGGCGAGAGGTCGAGGCGGTCGAGGCGGGCGTGGCCGTGCGCAGTGCGTGCCGGGCCGCAGGCGACGAACCCTCCGTTGAGGCGGACGCGGTAGATGGTGTGGGCGGCCAGGGCGAGTTCTGCCCGTCCTCCGGAGTGGTCGAATGTCGTCGAGGCGAGCATGCCCGCGTTAAGCACACCCGAGAGCTCGCGGGCGTAGATCGGCTGGGCGGAGGTGAAGGAGGGGGTGGTGTTCACGGCGACCGAGGATAACCGCAAGTGTGCGGATAGGATGAGGGGCGAATGTTTACCGGGATCATCCACCACCGTGCCAGTGTCGTCTCCGTGTCACCGACGTCAGCGGGCGTGCGACTTTCGCTGGCAAGTCCGTTCCCCGTCGGCGACGCGCCGCAACTTGGCGATTCCATCGCGGTCGACGGCTGCTGCCTGACGGTCGCGGCCAACGAGGGCGGGTTGCTCGCGTTCGACGTGATACCGGAAACGCTTGGTAAAACAACGCTCGGATTGCTCGCGCGCGGCGCGGAGGTCCACGCCGAGCGGTCGCTGCGGGTCGGCGACCGCGTGGACGGGCACTTTGTGCAGGGGCACGTCGACGGTGTCGGAGAAGTGCTGCAGGTGGTGACGTTGGGCGAGTGGCGCGCGACGATCCGCGTGCCGGTGGACCTGGGGAAGTACCTCGTGCCCAAGGGGAGCATTTCGGTGGCCGGGGTGAGCCTCACGCTGGCGCGGGTTTCGCAGCCGGGGGCGGAATGCCCCGAGTTCGACATCACGCTCATCCCCACGACGCTGCAACTGACCACACTCGGCCGCCTCGCGGCAGGTTCGAAGGTCAACATCGAGTGCGACGCAACGGTGAAGACCATCGTGGCCACACTCGAGAGGATGGGCGTTGAAACGGGGGCTAGAGTCTGATCGTGAATGACGGAAGACCCACACTCGCGATCACCATGGGGGACCCCGCCGGCATTGGCGCGGAGGTCATCGTCAAGGCCTTGGCCGATCCCGTGCTCCGGGCCAAGGCGCGGTTCGTAATCTATGGCATGAACGAGCTCCTCTCTTACGCGGCCGACGTCGCCGAGTTCGACGTGTTCTGGTGGCGCGACCAGTTCACCGGTGGCGGCGGGCGCCTCAAGAGCTACCCCCACGACGTCGTCGTCGTTGACTATGACTCGTACTCCATGCTCGGAAACGCCGTCCGCCAGCCCAGCAAGATGGGCGGCGAAGCCTCCATGCGGTTCTGCACCGACGCGATTGACGCGGCGATGCGCGGCATCGTAGACGGCGTCGTCACCGCCCCAATCTCGAAGGAGTCGTGGAAGCTCGCGGGGTTCACCTACCCCGGCCACACCGAGCTTTTTGCGGAGAAAACGAACACCCGACGCTTCAACATGATGTTCGCCGCCCCCGGCGCCCAGCCGATGCGCGTCGTCCTGGCCACCTGCCACGTCCCGCTCAACTCGCTCTGGGGCAGGCTGAACATCGGCGCCGTTTTCCAACCGATTGAGCTTGTCCACCGGGCCCTGATCGACTGGTTCGACATGGAGAAACCCCGTATCGCCGTCGCCGGCCTCAACCCCCACGCCGGGGAAAAGGGCCAGTTCGGCGACGAGGAGGAGCGCCTCATCGAGCCCGCCATTTTCATGGCCCGCGAGCAAGGTATCGACGCCACCGGTCCGTACCCCCCCGACACTGTCTTCCTCAAACTCCGCGACGGCGAATTCGACGCGGTCGTAGCGATGTATCACGACCAGGGGCTGATCCCGGTGAAGCTTCTCGCGTTTGATCGGGCCGTGAATGTCACCCTCGGCTTGCCGATCATTCGCACCAGCCCGGACCACGGCACGGCGTTCGACATCGTCGGCCAGAACAAAGCCAACCCCGGCAGCATGCGCGCCGCCATCGAGCTTGCAGTCGACCTCGCCCTCCGCCGTCGCCGCCGCAGTGAGCGGGACGGATCGTCGGTGTATCCCCCCCCACCGCCGCCGTCGGCGCTCGACCTCGACTCTTTCGGGTTGGATTCCTAGCCATCACAGCCCCGCACCACCTGTCCAGCCGATTTGCACCAAGGAGCCTCCTCGCATGGATGATGAAGCAAGACTCAGGGAGGTCGCCCGAGCCGCCCAACGCGCCGAAGCCCTCGAAGCGCAGTTCCACCTGCGCCGCAAGGACGAACGCACGCCCCTCAACTGCGTAATGCTTCTGCTTCCCGCCGACAACGGCGACCCCATATCCGCTTGGGCGAAGGACATCTCCCCCCGAGGATTGGGCGCGTTCCTCGACGGCCCGCTGCCCACAGGCACACTGCTCACCGTCGATCTCCGTTCGATGGGCAAGCCCGAATACACCTTCGAGGTGCGTGTCGTGAATTGTCACACCCTCGCCGGTGGCATCCACCGCATCGGCATGTCGCTCACCGCCCCGCCGGAGTGAACTAGCAGTGACCGACGCGACCGACGACCCGGGGTGGATCTCCGTCCGCCAAGGCTCGCGCCCCAATCAAAGGGGTCAACGCTACGCCAATGTCACTGCTAGTACAACATTGCGGATTTAAATTCGCCAAGTCGCCCATCAATCGCCGCCCGGTTTGTCGCCTGAAGCCCGGCCAGAGAGAAGTCCGCGATGGTATAACTCGCCACCACCGTCCCATACGCCAGCGCCCTCTTAACGGTCGTCGGCGAAAACGCGCCCTGCGTGGACAGATAACCCATCATTCCTCCGGCAAAACTGTCCCCAGCCCCCGTCGGATCCACCACCTGCTCAGCCGGGAACGCCGGAAGCACGAACACTTCATCCACCGTCGAGAGCAGGCACCCGTGCTCCCCCTTTTTGATCACTACGAACTTAGGCCCGTACCCCAGCACCGCCCGAGCGGCTTTGATCAGGTTCTTTTGCCCCGTCAGCAGTCGCGCCTCGCCATCATTTAGCACCAATCCATCGATCTTCTTGAGCAAGTTGAGCAGCTCGTTTCGCTCGTTGTTGATCCACAGGTTCATCGTGTCAGCCACCACCAGCTTCGGCGATGCGATGCTCGCCAGCATTTGCTGCTGCAGCGCGGGGTGGGTATTGGCGAGGAATACGAATCGCGAGTCGACGAAACGGGGCGGGATTGAGGGGGCCCGTTCGGCGAGGACGTTGAGGTCCACTTCCACCGTCTCGGCTTCGTTTAGGTCCTTCACGTACGACCCGTGCCACCGGAAGGTTTTTGACCCCTTGCGTGTTTCGAGTCCGCTGGTGTCCACGTCGCGGTGGGCGAAGACCTTCAGGTGCTCGGCTGGGAAGTCCTCGCCGACGACGCCGACGAGTCGCACCGGGGTGAAGAAGCTCGCGGCGTATGCGAAGTAGATCGCCGAGCCGCCCAGCACGCTGTCGCGCTTACCGGCTGGGGTTTCGAGGGTGTCAATTCCGATGGAACCGGTGACGAGGAGTGACATGAGTTTGGGCTTCCGGTGGAAAGGGTGATTTTCAGTGACCGGGAAGCTGGCGAACCTTCACCCGCGTTTCAGTCACCGTGTATAGACGGCCGGTTGCCATCCGCTTGTATCGCGTAAAGAGTCGGTCGATCGCGTCGTCCTGCTCGACGGCTTGGCCCTTGAGTTGCAGGAATACCAGCGTGCGGATGAACTTTACCGGCTGCTCGAAGAGCACATTGGCGAGTTCTGGCACGTTGGTGAGCACGTCGAACTGCTTCTGGTGGGCCGCCGAGAGCAACTCCGCGTGGGTGAGCGACTCAGCCATCCCCGCCTCAGCCGGAGTGGACGCGGTGTGTCCGTGTCGCACCAGAGCTTCGCGAACCTCACCCGGCATGTCTCCGACGACCAACCATCTCATGGGACCGCCACTGTAGGCGCGCCGCAGATGGGGGTCGCCCCGCCCGCTCAGCTCGCCTGCCGGGTACAATTCAGCCGTGGCCGACAAACCGCCGGAGTATCTGAGCCCGTACGTATTGGCTGCCAAGCAATTCGGCGGCGGCTTTGCGACGCTGCTTTGGGCGTCCGTGGAGACGCAGGAAGCCCGGTTCGGCGCCTTCGCCCGGGCCACGCCCCTGAAGGGGGTCTCGGTTCTCGATGTCGGCTGCGGACGCGCCGACCTCCTCGACTACCTCCGCCGCACCGGGCACACCCCCGCCGAGTACATCGGCATCGAAGCCGTCCCCGACCTCGCCGACGCAGCCGAGCGCGGCGGCGCGACCGTCCTACGCAAAGACTTCATCGCCGAACCCCGCTGCCTCTTCACCGGAAGCGACGTCGTCCTCATCTCCGGCGCCATCAACACCGTCAAAGACGTCGCCTTCTACGACACCCTCCGCCGCGCCTACGACGCCGCCACCCAACACCTCGTTTTTAACTTCCTAGACTCCCCCTACCTCGCCGGCGCAAAACACCTCCACTGGCGCGACCCCGCGAAAGTCATCGCCTTCTGTCAAAAATTTTGCCCCCACATTCAGCACTGGTCCGACTATCTTCACGGCGACATCACCATCAAACTCAGCAAGCGAGCCGATTAGATCCGCCCAGTGGCAGCGCGGACCACCGGCAGGTTATCCTCCCAGTCGGATGGATCCGCCAACGCACAGTACGTCGGGACTCGGCTTGATCGAAGTCCACTCGCACCTGATCCCCGCCGTCGACGACGGATCGCGCTCCGTCGAAGAGTCGATCGCCATCGGCAGGCTGCTCGTGGATCGAGGCTATGGGCAGCTCGTCTGCACGCCCCACATATGGCCCGACCTCCCCGACAACCACAAAGACCAAATCATCAGCCGCGTCCGCTCCCTTCAAGCCGACTTCACCTCAGCCGGCGTCCCCCTCACGCTACACCCCGGCGGCGAAATCAGCCTCCGCCCCCACCTCGCCACCGTCGATCCCGACACCCTCCCGACCTACGCCAACCTCGGCAAACACTTCCTCGTCGATACATGGATCTGGAAGTGGGAAAGCTGGCTTACCCCCGTCATCAAGCACCTCCAGCAAGGCGGCCGCGCCGTCATCCTCGCGCACCCCGAGCGTCTCGGCATGCTCCAAGCCGATCCCGCGCTCGTGACCAAGCTCCAAGACCTCGGCGTACTCCTCCAAGGCAATCTTTACTGCTTCGCCGACGACCCCTCCGAACCCACCCGCCAGCTCGCCGACCGCTACCTCTCCGAAAACCGATACTTCATGCTCGGCGGAGACCTGCATCGCCTGGACACCATTGACAGCCGTTTTGCCGGATTGGAGAAAGTGCTCTCCAAGGTCGGTGTGGAAAATCTGCGCCGACTCCTTAAAACCAATCCGCAATCACTGCTCACCCCGTAACTACCGACCCAGCCCCGCCAGCTTCTCGTACAGAATCGCGCTCGTCCGAATCCCCGCGTAAAACGCGTCCAAATCAAACTTCTCGTCCGGCGAATGCACCCGGTCGTCCGGCAAACCATACCCCACCAGCAGCGTGTCGATTCCCAGCTCCTTCTTGATCAGCCCAACCACCGGAATCGACCCGCCCCCCCGGATAAAGGTCGCCTCCTTCCCGAACCCCTCCCCAATCGCCGCCAGCGCCGCCCGCGCACCGGCTGTGTCAATCGGCACGACCGCCGCCGGCGACGCCCCGTGGTTCACAAACTCGATCTTCACGTTCTTCGGGCACCGCTCCACCATCGCCGCCCGGAAACTCTCCCGCACCCTCCTGGGATCTTGTTTCGGCACCAGCCGAAACGAAACCTTGCAACTCGCCTTCGACGGCAGCACCGTCTTCGCACCCTCCCCCTGATACCCCGACGTCAGCCCGTTTACGTCGCACGTCGGCCGCGCCCACATCCGCTCGAGCGCCGTGTACCCCTTCTCCCCCGAGTCGAACGGAATCCCAATCGCCGAGGCCTCCCGCGTCACGTTCATCGGCAACTTCGCCCACGCCGCAGTCTCCTCCGCCGTCGGCAACTCGACATCGTCGTAAAAACCCGGAAGGTTCACCTTTCCACTTTCATCGTGCAGCGACGCGATCAGCTTCGCCAGCACGTTTGCCGGGTTCGGCGCGAACCCCCCGAACCCGCCCGAGTGCAAATCGTGAGACGGCCCGGTGAGAAACATCTCCTCGTACACCAGCCCCCGGAGCCCGTACGTGAGCGCCGGCACGCCCCGATCAAACTGCCCCGTGTCCGAGATCACCGCGATGTCGGCACGCAGCAGGTCTTTGTACTTCGCGACGAACGCCTCTAGGTGCTCGCTGCCGATCTCCTCCTCGCCCTCGATGAGCACCGTGAGGTTCACCGGCAGCCCGCCATGCGCCTGCCACGCCGAGATCGCCTCGAGGTGAGCGTAGACCTGCCCCTTGTCGTCCACCGCCCCCCGGGCGTACACCGCGTCCACCCCCGCGCTATTTTTTCGCACCGTCGGCTCGAACGCCGGCGAAGTCCAAAGCTCCAGCGGCTCGGGCGGCTGCACATCGTAATGCCCGTACAACAGCACCGTCGGCCGCCCGGCTTTGTGCTCGTTTTTCGCCACCACAGCCGGGTGCCCCCCTGTGTCCATGAGCGTCACCACCAGCCCCGACTCCTTCAGGTGGTCCGCCACCCACTGGGCGCACCGCCGACAATCCCCCGCGTGCTCCTTCTTCGCCGACACGGATGGAATCCGGAGTAAATCCTTCAGCGCCGAAAGCGCCGCGTCACGCCGCTGGTCCAACGTCGAGAGCACTTCTTTGAGCATGCCCGGATAGTAGGTCAAAACAAACCGCCCCGGCACCTTTGCGGCGTCGGGGCGGCTGCTGTCTTAAAATCCAGCGCGAGCCAGCGAAACTACAGCCCCCCGCCGCCGCCCTGCTGCATCTGCATCTGAATGAACGCCGCCACGATCGACTGCACCAGTTCCGTCGGAACGTGTGTGTCAACCCTGAGCGTGTTCGCCTCCGTGCCGACACCCACGCCGATCGGCGGAAGGTTGTCCGGAAGCTGCAGGTTCACGGGTAACCCGAACTGCCGTGCGTAGGTCGCCCCGGTTCGGATGAACTCGTCCAGCGCCACGTACATCACCACGGCCGGTGTTCCCGGCAGCTGCTTCGTGGTCGACTGCACGTTCGCCATCGCCCCGAGGTCGTCGGAACCCGCCTTGCCCGCCGCGATGAACTTGCTCAGCGTCGCGTCCGGCATTCCCATTGCTATAACCGCGGTCGTATCGTTGAGCGCGCCCGTCGCGTACGTCAGCCCGCCAGGGCCGTACATCATGCCCATCATCTGCGCCATCTGCGCTTCCTCCGGGGTCTTCGGGTTCGGATTCGTCGACATCGTCATGACGTCAAACTTCACGCCGTCGAGCTCACGGGCATCGGGCTTGAAGTCAATGGTGAACGGCATCATCGCCGTACCGCCCGCCCCGCTCATGACCTTCCCGTACGACTCCGTGTACAACCGCATCGCCTCGACGAAGGTCTTCGAGTCTCCCTTCACCCAGTACCCCGCTTGGATCAGCGACTCGGTCCCCAGTGCCCCGCGAGGAGCAAGCATCGCAAAGTTCGTCACCTTCGTCGACTTCGTCGTCGCGATCATCGCGTCCATCGCCTTTTGCGAGTCCGCCCCGCCCTCAAGCGCCACCACTTCCTTCATCACGGGGCCGGCGAGGTCCGTCAGCAGCCCGGCAACCGCCTCCCCATTCACTGCCGCACCCCCGAAGACCAAGTACGCGCCCGCGGGAATCCCCTGCGTGAACGACGACGACTCGCCCTTGAGCCCCGATGTAACCTTTCCAAGGTAGCTTTCCGCCCCGAACTCCGCGGCAACTGAGTAGTCCATCCCGGCGTCCGTAATATTCAACGAAATCGTCGCCCCCTGAGCGTCGCTCAAAAACGTGTCGGCGGCCAGAATCATCTGCGAAACCAGCGCCTTCGCGGCTGGGGCATACTTCGCCGTCTCGGCGTTGCCCTTGATCTCTTCCTCCACCTGCGCCAGCCACTTGTCTTTGTTCGCCGCCAACTGCGGCGAAAACACCGACTTCATCGCTGGAATGTTCGCCCACAACCCGCCGTCTTTGGAGTCCAGTTCCTTGGCGGCAGCGGGGTTGAGCTTCACGCCCTCTCCCTTCATCGTCACGAAGTCTTTCCCCGGCGACACGGCGGCGTAATCGCCCCACTGCGCCACGAAGTTCGTTTCGCCGCCGAACTGCACCTCAGACACAGCCCCGTCAGTCTTGGCGCCCTCAAAGTTCGTCAAAAACGCTGCGTAGTCCGTCACCGCAAAGAGCAGCACAATCGCCGGCTTGACGCCCTCAGCCTCCATGTCCTTCGGCCAGGCAGCGGCGGGCAACAACACCACGCCAAACTCCCCGTCGTCCTTCAACCCGTTCTTCAACCCACCCTTTTCCTTCATCGATCCCAGCGGGTCCGCCAGATCGGGGTTAAACGCCGCGACTCCCAGCTTCGCCGATAAGTCCGCCAGCTTCTTGCTCATCCCCGAGAGGCTCTTCACCTTCAGAACGCCCAGCGAATCGGTCGGGGCGACCTTCAGCACATCTCCATGAACACTCCGCGCAACCAATCCCGTGCTGAGCACAATCAGTGCGGCAACGGCATACCGAGACACCCGACGAACTGAACCTCTAAACATGTAACGCTCCTTCAATTTGTCTACAAAAATTCTTGGGCTCTGGTACGCCCGCGAACAGACCACGCAAAAGGTCAAAGTTACGCCAAAGCCCTGTACGCCTCGGCCCACCGCAAACCTCTCTTCCCAACCGATGGACACACGCCACCCGCCGGAACCTTCGCCAGATTCTAGCTTTGCACTCGTGCGCGTCAAAGCCTCGGCCTTGAGTGTCCACCCCACCCTTAAGGATTAGCCCGCCCTCATTTTGAAATCACAAGCACACAACTCTGGCCCGCACCACCCCGACAACTCACGGCTTCCTGATCACAATCGTGTCGCATATGATGTCGTGCAACCCCTGCTTCTTCTCCGTAAACGCCGCCATGATATACCCCACCATCAATATGATCGCCGACAGGTACTTCGCAAAGTGACGTCCCGTTGCCCTGCCGAAACCGATCGGCTGACCGTCCGGTCGGACAACTTTCAATCCCACGGCCATCTTCCCCAGTGTCCCGCAATATCTCGACGACGTCATCAGCGCCTCGTACAACCACGCCACAACATACGCCAGCAACTGCCCAATCAGCGTCGCCGCAAACTCCGACATCCCCAACAGCGTCGCTCCCACCAACCCAATCCCGAACACCATCAGCACCGACACCACGTTCACGAGCGCCCCGTCAAGCAACGCAGCCAAAAACCTCCACCAAAATCCCGCATACGGCATCCCGCCCGTGAGCATCGGGTTGTAATATCCGATCATCCCCAAATTCCCCCCATCGCCTCCCCCCGCTATTCCACCGTAGACCCCAGCCGGCGCAACCGCCCCCGCAAACACAGTCCCCGCCGGCTCCCATTGTGCCATCCCCTCCGCCCACACCAAATCCCCCGACGTCACCATCCCTTGCGTCACCAACTGCTGCAGGTCGTCCTTCGACACCGGACCCTGCTGCTGGTTCCCCTTCGCGTAGTACCACTGATCAATCGGCTGCGTCATAGCGCTTCACTCCCTGTTCTGTTCCTTTATTTCCCTACCACACCAAACGCCACCGCCACCACCAAGACCACACTCAGCGGCACCCCCACTAACAGCGCAAAAATCGCCCTCCCCCGCCCGGTCTTCTCCGGATGTTTCCTCAAGTCCCGCAACGCCACCCACCCCAGCACCACCGCAATCGGCGCCGGCACCACCAAAAACGCAACCAACCCGGCATACCCCGCCAACAGCGCCAGCGGCGACACCGACACCGGCGCAACCCACCCGGACACCGGCGCGACCGCTTCCACCCGCACCGCCACCCCTGCCATCGGCACCTCCGGCAATGGTGGCGGACGCGCTCCCCCCCTACCCAAAATCCCCGTCGCGGCGCTGGTTGCCTCTCCTGCCACGTCCATCCACGAAATACTCGCCCCAAGTGCCCCTCCGCGTCAACACCTTTCACCTACACTCCTTCCCCCGCACCCGACCGCCATGGCCAAACCCCGCAACGACCTCATCGACCGCCTCCAGTACGTGGGTCTCCGCACCGTCTCCATGATGGTCCACTGCTACCCCGTCACCTGGTGCCTCGCAGGCGCCCAATTCCTCGGCGACATCATGTACGCCCTGGACAAAAAACACCGCGACCGCGCCTTGGAAAACCTTCGTTTTGCATTCCCCGAACTCACCGAAGCCCAGCGCCGCCTCATCGCCAAACGCTCCATGCGCCAGTTCTTCCAGTTCGGCGTCGAAATGCTCTTCACCACCCGCCTCGTCCGCAACGACAACTGGACCAAAATCGCCACCCTCCACGACTTCAACACCACCCTCCGCCTGCTCCTCGACAAACACCGCGGCCTGATCATGCTCACCGGCCATTACGGCAACTGGGAAGTCCTCGGATACCTTCTGGCCACCCTCGGCTTCAACACCACCTCCGTCGCCCGCCCGCTCGACAACCCCTACATCAATGACTGGGTCCTCGGCGTCCGCGAGCGCCGCGGCCAACGCATCCTCGCCAAAACCGGCGCACTCGAGGAAATCCCCAATGTCCTCGAAGCCGGTGGCGCCGTCGGATTCATCGCCGATCAAAACGCCGGCAAAAAGGGCATATTCGTCAACTTCTTCAACCGTCGCGCCTCGACCTACAAATCCATCGGCCTGCTCGCCATGCGGTACAACGTCCCCGTGGTCATCGGCTACGCCCGCCGCCGCGACGGACAGTTCCACTTCGATGTCGGTACCCAAGACGTCATCCTCCCCCAAGACTGGGAATCCCAGCCCGACCCCCTCCGCTACATCACCCAACGCTACACCCAAGCCATCGAAGCCCTCGTCCGCGTCGACCCCGGCCAATACCTTTGGGTCCACCGCCGCTGGAAAACGCGCCCCAAAGACGAACTCGTCCCCCCCGTCCCACCCACCGCCGCAGCCGCCGTCTAAACTCCCCCGTGACTCCACGCGCCCGACTCACGGTCTGCTGCATCAAATCCTCCGCCGAAGCCGCCCTCGCCATCGCCCACGGCGCAGACGCCCTGGCACTTGTCGCCGAAATGCTCTCCGGCCCCGGCCCGATCCCAGACCCACTCAACGCCGAAATCTGCCGCGCAGTCCCACTCCCCGTCGCCACCTTTCTCCTCTCCTCCCGCATTTACCCAGACGCCGTCGAAGACCACCTCCGATCCACCCGGTGCAACACCCTTCAACTCCGCGACCTCCCCCACAACCCCGCCCGCACCTACGCCCACCTCCGGCGAACCCGCCCCCACGTCAAACTCGTCCAAGTCTACCAACTCCAAGACGAACTCTCCCTCGGGGAAACCGCAC
>JBBRUM010000020.1:0-16980 GCA_038247815.1 Tepidisphaerales bacterium
GGTGGCGATCGGGGCGGTCGGGCCGGCGGTTTTTCCGACATTTGCCGTAGCCGAGAGGATCACGGGTGTGAAGTTTGCCGCGTTGGATCAGCTAAGAATCAACATTGCGCTGATGCGTGACCCGACGGCGGCACGGTCGTTGGGGCAGGACTTCGGTGGGGGGTTTGTCAGGCAGTCGTTCGAGGCGTTTTGGGACACCGGGGCTTCGGGATTGCCCTTGTCTCTCGAGACGGCGGATGGGTTTGGCGTTCAGCAATATACGGCTAACAATGCCCCGATGGTGTTTTCCGATGTGGGAGTCGGGGGATCGGCGGACTTTCGGGTGTCGGAACCGTTACACATTGCAGATCGGCGGCGGAATCAGCCGATCGAGTGGGCGTTTCTCGACCCGGTGGATTTTCAGACTGATTTTCCGGGTCGACAAGGGCCTTTCGGATGCAAATCGGGCCGGTAGCCGTGCCAGACAACCCGCTGTTGGCGGATTTAAACGTTTTTGGCATGCCGATGATTCGCAATCGCGTGATCGTCACGGACGGCCGACCGGTGAACGAGACAAATCTTGCAACCGGGGAGGGCGCTGTAATGAACACCTACCTGTACGACCGGGGTACGCCGTTTCGGCCGCAGACGACCGATGAAGACCCGGGGATTGTTCCGGTGACGCGGAAGGTCAAAAATGTCCAAGGGGAACTTCACGCGTTTCACGTCGGTGACGTCGGTGGGGGCGGAGTTTCCGTCGCTGACGGACAATCCGTTTGTCGGGCCGAATCCGACGCGTGGAGCGGGTGTGGTGGACAACACGCCGGGGGTGAAGGTTTCGCTGGGGAATCGGTCGACCACGGGGTCGTTTTTGTTCGACACGGGTGCGGCGGTGTCGTTCGTTTTGATGAGCAAGGCGGCTGAGGTCGGGGTGCGATACGTGCGGGGGACGTTGGATGTCGATGGGGTCGACCCGGCGATTGAGGTATTTAATCCGACGAACCCGTCGGCGCCGGGTGTGGAGTAGCCGAGCTTTTTCGTGGACGTGGGCGGGATCGGGGGAACGGTGCGGCGTGCGGGGATTTACTTCAATTCGATGCTGCTGTCGACTGTCGACGGAGTTCCCTATGACGCCAGTGACGCGCGGAACATTCTTTTTGCCGGGGGTGCGGAGGAGCTTCAGTTTGAAGCCGGCGCCCCGCTGCTCATCTCTGACATCACGGTGTCATACCCCGCGCTTCCCGAGGGGGATCCGAACAAGATTTTGACGTTGGACGGCGCGTTTGGGATGAACTATCTGGTGGCGTCGATCGAGGTTTTTACGTCGTCCGGAGGGGGATTCCCGACATTTGGAGATATCGGCAAGTCTGCGTATCCGTTCACGGTGTAAGACGACACGGAGGCGACGGTGGGGTTTGGGTATTCATTTGCGGTGATTCCCGAGCCGGGGTTGGCTGGGGTGGTGGTTTTGGTTGGATTGGCGGCGCTGCGTCGGCGGTGAATTCGGCAGTTAGGGTCGCGGAGCGGGTGTGGAGTCGGGAATCACGAGGCGAATCCCCTCGGAGGGCGGCGGTATTGGGGCGCGGGAGTGGACGGTGAAGTACCACAGGGTGGCCAGGGCGCCGAGGACGATGAAGTAGGTGGCAAGGAGCAAGCCGTGGAGGACGGGGCGCGGCGTGATTGCGAGTGTCGCGGGAGGTGTGTGGGGAGGTGTGTGGGGTGATATCTGGGACGGTGTTTGGGTTGGCGTCATGGCGGAGGCCTAGTGGGCGGGTTTGGACTTGGCCAGCGGTTGGGGGTGGGAGACGGGGACGTATTCGGATTCGAGGGTTCGGAAATCGAAGACTGCGCGGAAGTCTTCGATGCGGTCCTCGGGGTTCTTGGAGAGGACGCCACCTTCGATAAGGGCGTAAACGATTTTACCGAAATCCATGGAACTGGTGATGTTCCATCGCTGGAGGACGGTTTTGGCGAGCAGGCCCCAGCGTTGCCACGCGAAATCGCGCAGGCCGTGGGAGAGCTCTTGACCGGAGACGTGGCGGGGTTCGGACTTTTCGGCCGGACCGGCGATGCGTTGGACGGTGAACTGGAGGCCGAGTTGGACGAACTCGTACGCGTCCTCGGGGTAGACTGCGATTTGCCGAACGATGTCGACGAGTTCCCTGGGCGGGGGAGGTTTCGACTCTGGGTGGGACTTTTTGGCCATAAACTCTCGAGATGCTAGGGGCGTGGCGCGGGCGGGAACAACTCGGGTGACCGGGGGATGAATCGGGCGGTTAAGCTTGCGGCCATGAGCGGACTGGAGATTTTTGCGAAGGGGGCATTGTTCGGGTTGGGGGCGGCGATCCCGATCGGGCCGGTAAATGTGGAGCTGTTGCGGCGGGCGTTGTCGCAGGGGTGGCGGGCGGGGGTGTGTTTGGGGTTGGGGGCGGTGAGTGTGGACGTGGTGTATGCGTGTATTGCGGTGACGGCGACGGGGTTGGGGGGGTTGGCGGAGGTGGCGTGGGTGTTTTGGGGGTTGGCGGTGGGGAGCGCGGTTTTGCTGGGGTATTTGGGGTGGGGTTCGATGGCGGCGGGGTTGCGGGCGTATCGCGAGAAGGGGGAAAGCGGCGTGTGGGGGGCGACGGAGGCGCGGAAGCCAGAGCGGCTGACGAAGATTTATTTTACGGGGGTGGCGATGACGGCAGTGAATCCGATGACGCTGGTTTTTTGGTTTGTGTCGCTGCCGGGTCAGGCGATGACGCAGGGGATAGGCGGGGGGCAGTTAGCGTATCTCGCTGGCGGGGTGTTCACGGGAACGGTGGCGTGGGTGCTGGGTTTTTCGACGGTGATTGCGGTGCTGGGGCGGTGGCGGAAGCCGTGGTGGGTGGTGGCTGCGGACGTCGTTGGGGGATTGGTGTTGTGGGGGTTTGCGGTGGCGGCGGTGGTGGCGATGGTGAGGAGGGCGGTAGGGTGACCGATCGAGACGAGAGTTGGGGTTAGACGGGTGGGAATGATGGGATGAATTTTGATGTGGTGGATTTGTCAACGTGGGCGGACTGTGCGGTCTGGGCGAGTGGCGATATAGTCCGCGACAGGCGGCGTTGGAGATGTTCTCCGCAGGGACGGCCGGTTGGACTTTACCCCAGTCGGCGCCGCCGTCATGAAAAGGGTTGATACTGATGGTTGACAGCAAAAAGTCGTCGGGCCTCGCAGGACTTGGTATGGCGGGTGGTCGCGTTGCGATTTGGTGCGCGGCGGGGGCGGTTGCGATGGCAATGGGGGCGGGGTGCGCGCGGGAACCGCTGGACCCGTTTGCGCCGGACGAGGTGGGGGCGATTCAGCGGAACGCCGCGCGGGACCAGGCGACGGCTGAGCTGTCGTCGTTGGAACAGGGTTACAGGGACTGGGAGGGTCGTCGGGAGCGTGAGGCGAGTTCGGCAACGAGGCCGGCGGCGGCGACGCTGCCGGTGACGACGGGCGGCGAGCCGACGGTGCAGATGAGTCTGGAGTCGGCGATACGGCGGTCGGTGGTGAACAACCTCGAGGTTCGGGTGGCGGGGTATGGGCCGGCGATCGAGTCGACGCGGGTGCTCGAGGCGCAGGCGCGGTTCGATCCGACGATTTTCTCGAACGTGGGCGCGGACGTGAGCAACCGCGACACGGCCGGGAGCTTCATTCAGGACCCCGCCAACAACTTCGGGGGCAGGCTGGCGAACTCGAGCAGCCAGGTGCAGTACACGGGCGCTTCGGGGGTGCGGCAGATTTTGGAGGGCGGCGGGCAGGTCGAGGCGCGGTATCAGTTGCGGAAGACGGACCAGAACCCGACGAGTTTCGCAACGGACCCGTTCAGCGAGGCGGATCTGGTGCTGCAGTTGACCCAGCCGCTGTTGCGGGATTTCGGCGGGCAGGTGAACCGGGCGCGGATTGACATCGCGCGGAACAACCAGCGGGTGAGTTTGCTGGACTTCCGGCAGGCGGTGGAGACGACGGTGGCGGATGTGGAACAGAGCTACTGGCAGTTGGTGGCGGCGCAGAAGCAGGTGGAGATCGCCGAGCGGCTTCTGGACCGGACGATCCGGACGTCGGATATTATTTCGCTGCGGCTGGAGAATGACGCGACGAAGCTGCAGCTTTCGCAGGCGCAGGCGGACGCGGATTCTCGGCGGGCGGCGCTGATCCGGGCGAGGGCGCGTGTGCGCGATCTTTCGGACAGACTGAAGCAATTGATCAACGACCCGGACTTTCCGGTAGCGTCGGCGACGGTGCTGGTGGCGACGTCGGCTCCGCTGGAGCAGCCGATCCGGTTTGATTACGAGGAGCTGCTCAACGCGGCGACGGCGTACCGACTGGAACTGGCGCAGCAGCAACTTCGGACGAACAACGCGACGGTGACGATCGGGGCGGCGAAGAACAACCTCCAGCCGCAGCTGAACTTCGTGGGTTCGCTGAATCCATCCGGCGGGGGGAATGAGTTTGACAGGGCGATTTCCAGCCAGTCGGACTTCAACAAGCTCTCGTACGCGGCGGGGTTGCAGTTTGAGATTCCGATCGGGAACCGCGAGGCACGGGCGATCTACCGGCGGTCGCAGTTGCAGCGGCAGCAGTCGATCACGCAGTATCAGTCGCTGGTGAACCAGGTGGCGGAAGACGTGCGTGTGCGGGCGCGGGAGGTGGAGACGTCGTGGCAGGAGTTGTACAACTTCCGGAACGCGCGGTTTGCCCAGGAGCAGGCGCTGCGGGCGATTCAGTCGCAGGAAGACGCGGCCGAACCGCTGACGCCGTTCTTCGTGCGAAACAAGCTCGATACCCAGGCGAGACTGGCGGAGTCGGAGGCGCAGGAGATCGCGTCGTTGTCGGGGTACAACGTGGCGATCAGCCAGCTCGAACGCGCGAAGGGAACGCTGCTGCGGTACAACAATATTTCGCTGGAGGAGAACGGTTTGACGCGGCAGCTAAAGCGCAGGTAGGGGTTTACAGGCCGAGGACTGCGCGGCGGTAGGCTTCGTCGGGACGGGCGTCGAGGCGGGCGACGGAGGCGTCGGTGAGGGGGATTGCGCCGCCGAGGAGCTCGGCGGTGGTGAAGATGGAGGCGGCTTTGGCGGTCATGGCGAGTGCGGCCCAGGCGCCTTCGCAGGAGGAGGCGGGGCAGATGACTCCGTGGTTGGCGAGGAGGATGACCTTGGGGGGTTTGCCGTGGATTTCAGAGAAGGTGCGGACACCGGCGAAGATCTCGCGGGCGAGGGCGAGGCCGGGATCGATGTAGGGGAGGAGGAGGGAGCGACCGCCGCAGCAGACGACCTCGTCGGGGCAGTGGCGGCGGTGGGCGAAGGCGGGGGCGAGGGCGGAGCAGAGGATGGGGTTGACGGCGTTGGGGTGTGCGTGGGCGACGACGCTCATGCCTGGGAGGGAGAGGAGGGCGGCGTGGAAGTAGGCTTCGACGGAGGGCTTTGCGGCGGTGGGATCGACGCGGGAGGCGAGGAGGGCGGCGTCGACATCGGCGTCGGAGAGGTTCTCGCCGGAGCGGAGGACGTCCATGAGGTGGGCGCGGTGGCACTCGACGAGACCGGCGGGGGTGAGGGTGGCGAGGGAGTGTCCGGAGGCTTTGACCCAGAAGGTCGCGCCGGTGGCGTCGGAGCGGATGGAGGTGTTGCCCTCGCCGAGGATGGCGAGGTCGCCGCGCGTTCCAATGCGGTGGGAGAGGTCGAGGAGGTGGGCTCGGGGATCACTCATGGGGTTAGACCTTGCCGCAGATCGCGACTTTCAGGCCGAGTTCGGCCATGGCGGCGGCTTTGGCGTACAAGCCGAGCTTGGCGGCGGACTCGGTCGGTGCATAGACGACTTGGATGTGATTGCTTTTGTGGCGGGCCATCATTTGGTCGCGGGAGACGCCGCGGAGGACGGCGTGCATGATGGGCCACTGGGGGGTGGTTTGCGCCCAGCGGTCTTCGGTTTCGGGGAGGGGGAGGGAGACGATGTCGGCGAGGCCGGTGTCGAACTTGAGCTGGCCGTCGTCGACGTAGACGCGGGACCATACGACGTAGCCGGGCTTGCTGATTCCGCGGCAGGTGCCGCCTCCTAGGCGGAAGTACATTCCCGGCTGGCGTAGGGAACTGGTTCCGGCGTAGCCGCCGTCGAAGTGTGCGGGGGGGGCGGCGCCGGAGATGAGGAACACCCATACGTAGTCGTCGAGCTTGGCGGGCTTGCCGTTGCTCCAGACGCCCGGGCCGGAGTAGTGGCGGCCCCAGCGGAGGTCGTGGAGGGTGTTCTCGGGGGGGAAGCCCAGCTCGCGCCAGAGCTGGTAGGTGACGAGGCCGTCAAGCCCGGCGCACTCGTCGACCTCGTTGAAGTGGGGGAGCGCTTCGCCGGGGAAGAGCTCCTTTCCGGTGGTTTCGTGATAAACCGGCGGGCGGTCGCAATTGTTGAGGATGCCCTCGACGAGGTCGCTGGCGGGGGCGAGGTCTTTGAGGCCCTGCTGGTACTGGATTCCGATGGTGACGCAGCCGAACTCATCGGCGATGCGAACGGCTGCGATGTACATCCGGCACTGGGCGAGGACTTGGTTTTCGGTGAGGTGTTCCTCCTCGGTGGGGCCGAAGTGGAACTGGACGCCTTTGTTCTTTAGCCACTGGAAGACGGCGAGGGCTTCGGCGGGTTTGACGGTGAGCATTTTGGCGTAAAGGGAGGACTGGCTGAGGCGTTCCTTGAAGACGCCTGTGGGGTGGAGGAGTTCGTCGGGGACGATGGCGTTGTACATGCCCATGCAGCCTTCGTCGAAGACGCCCATGATGGCTTTGGTTTTGCGGAGGCGGGCGGCGTAGGCCTTGCCGAGTTTGGCGGCTTTGGGTGGGAGCTTGGTTTTGGCGAGGGGGGTTGCGTGGGAGGTGTCGTGCTTGACCTTGCCGGACTTGATCCAGGATCGGAGGCCCTTGAGGAAGGGGGCGTCGGTGAAGTCATCACTCCAGAGGGAGGAGTAGGGTTGGCCGGCTTTGGTGAGTGAGCCGTTGAGGTTGAGCATTCCAACGAGACCGGGCCACGTGCCGGACCAGTTGGCGACGGTGAGGATGGGGGCTTTGCGGCCGAGGAGGCCGTGGAGAAGGTGGTGACTGTACTGCCAGACGGCTTCGGCGACGACGATGGGGGCGTCGTCGGGGATGTTGGCGAAGACTTCCATACCGTACTTTTGGCTGTCGATGAATCCGTGGCCGACTTCGGGGCGGAAGGGGTGGGCGCGTTTGACCTTGACGCCCTCGGCTGCGAAGGCGGCGACGATCTTGGCTTCCATTTCGCGTTGAGCCGGTTCGCACTTGGCGTTGGCTGAGGTACGGAGGTCACCGTTGGCGATGAGGTAGGCTGTTTTCATGGGGTTTTGGTTTTAGTCAGAGGGTTGCGATGAGAACTCGGTTGGGGGCGGGGTCGATGTGGGCGCGTTTGAGTTTGGCGGGGGAGGCGTCAGTGACGAGGAGGTGGACGGCGGTCCAGGGGGAGAGCAGAACGGGGCCCTGGCGGCGGAGTTTGGAGGAGTCGATGAGGAGGGCGACTCGGGCGGCTGCGGCCATGGCGGAGCGTTGGAGGCGGACGACGTCTTCCTGTGAGTTCCAGACGCCGGATGTGTCGAAGCCTTCGGCGCAGAGGAGTGCGAGGTCGATGCGTCGGGCGGAGATGGCGCGGCAGGCTTCGTCGCCGAAGAGAGCGGCTTGGCGGGGGAGGAGGGTTCCGCCGAGGACTTCGACGCGGATTCCGTCGATGGCACCGAGCTTGACGGCGACGGCGAGGTTGTGGGTGACGACGGTGATTCCGCGGAGGGCGGAGCGTTCGATCTCCTCGGCGACGGCGAAGCATGTCGTGCCGGCGTCGATGAAGACGGTGTCGCCGAGTTTGACGAGGGAGGCGGCGGCGCGGGCGATGGCGCGTTTGGCGGGTTCGCAGTCGCCGCGGCGCTGGTCGAAGGTTGGGAAGAAGAGTTCGAAATCGCCGAGGGCCCCGGCGTAGGGGCTGAGTGCGCCGCCGTGGGTGCGGCGGACGAGCTTGCGGACTTCGAGGCTGGCGAGGTCGCGGCGGGCGGTGGCTTGGGAGACGCCGAGTTCCTGGCAGACGCGCTGGAGTGGGAGATAGGTTGTTCGGGCGAGGAGCTCGCGCAGGCGTTCGCGGCGGGCGTCGGTGACCTGTTTGGGGAGTCGACCCATGGGCGGGATTGTTGCCATAGTTAAGATCGATGTCAATCTTAACGGGCGGGGGCCGGTTACTTGCCCATCAGCCCGGCTTTGGCGAGATAATCGGTCATTTCCTTGGGGATGCCGCGGATCTCGGCCGAGCCGAAGACGGTGGAGTGGGTGGTCATCGGTACGAACTTGATGTAACCGCCGCCGGGGATTTCACCTTTGGGGTCGAGCTTTTCGAGGTCGGCGGCGAGTAGCTCGACGGCTTTTTCCAGGTAGTAGTCGTCGCGGGTTCCAACGATGAGACGGACGTTGTTGCGGAAGAGGGGGACGAAGCGTTTGGGGTCTTTGCGGAGGCGGTCGGTGATGTCGAAGCGGCGATAGGACTCGGCTTCGTCCTTGTCGAGCTTTCCGGTGACGACGTCGTAGAGGGGGCGAATGCCGCCGTCTTCGGCGCGGCGACCCCAGCAGGCCTGCCAACTGGTCCACTGCTGGGCGGAGGTCAGGCCGGGGGACAGGACGTCCTCCATGGTGTTTTCCTGGCGGACGGACATGGTCGGCTCGTTGCCGCCCATGCGAGCGCTGGCGGTTTCGGCGCCGTTTTCGGTGTAGTGATTGTCGCGGGCGTAGATATCGACGAGCTCGAACTGCCGGAAGTCGACGGGGTCGGGCGAGGAGCTCCAGCATGCGCCGAAGACCTCGGGGTACTCGGTGGCCAGCCATAGCGTGCTCCAGCCGCCGGAGGAGTGGCCGCGGAGGAGGCGGCCTTGCTTTGTGGTTACGAGGGGGAACTTGGCTTCGAGGGCGGGGATGAGTTCTTCGGTGAGGGCCTTCCCGCGGGGGCCGTTGTTGTCGGAATCGAGAAAGAGGGAGTGTCCGGTGGGGGAGCTGGGGTCCAGGACGATGTGGAAGGCGTTTTCCTCGAGCTCGCGGGCTTGGGGGTTGCGACTGGGGCGGGCGGCGCTGGCGTGGTCGCCGCCGAAGCCGGGTACCTCGTATACCACCGGGTACTTTCGGCCGGGCCGAAAATTGCGGGGGAAACGGACGCCGGCGCGGATCGTGATGTCGCGGCCGTAGAACTTTGAGAGCAGGTCGGACCTGATGGCGAACTCTTCAGCGCCGACGGCGTCTTTGGGGAAGGCGCGGTCGGCGGTGGTGTTGACGAGGGTTAGGGTGATTTGTTTGCCGGGGGCGAGCTGGGCTTTGACGGGTTCGGAGAAGAGGTTTCCGGCGGTGCCTTCCCAGCTTCCGACGTCGCCGAACGAGGCGATCCATGCGGCTTGCAGGCGGTACTCGCCGGGGGGGAGGTCTTTGAGTTTTCCGCGGGCGACCTGGTGGCCGCCGGGTTCACCGAGAAAGCCTTCGGTGTCGGGGGTGAGCTCGACGCCGGCGGAAAGGTTTGCGGTATCAATTCCGAAGATCGGCTGGGGGTTTTCCTCGAAGAAGCCGTCGATGGGGTCGGCACGGGGGCGAATCTTGGCTGTGGGGGCGATCAGGAAGACGACGACCCTGCCCTTTTTCCCGTTGGCGACGGACTGCAGTGCGTCAGCGACTTCGACGCGGACAGACTGCGCGGACGCCACGGGCACGGCCGCGCCGCCCATCACAACGGCGAGCAGACCCCAAACCGCGGCGCTAAACCATTTTATCATGGCGACAGTTTAGCCGAGTTGTCGGGTATCCTCATGGAACTATGCTGCTTCGATTTTTTGGCGCCGCGCGTACCGTGACGGGATCATGTCATTTGCTTGAGGTGAACGGACTCCGGGTATTGCTGGATTTCGGGCTGTTCCAGGGACGCAGGGACGAGTCGCGGGAGTTTAACTCGAATCTTCCGCCGGGGCTGGAGAGGTTGGATGCGGTGGTGCTTTCGCACGGGCACCTTGACCACTGCGGGCGGCTGCCGCTGCTGGCGAGACTCGGATATCGCGGGCCGATCTACTGCACGCCGGCGACGGCGGAGGTGGCGCGGGTGGTGATGCTCGACGCAGCCAAGATCCAGGAGGAAGACGCCAACTACCTCAACCGCCGGGCGAACAACACGGCGAACGCGCCGATCCGCCCGCTGTTCACAACGGCGGACGTGATGCGGGTGCTGCCGCTGATGAAAACAACGCCGCTGGGGGAGGCGGTGGATCTCGGGAACAAAGTGGCGTTCACGTTTCACGAAGCCGGGCACATTCTGGGGTCGGCGTATGTGACGGTGGAGTACGACGAGGGGAAGGGTCGCAAGTCGCTACTCTTCACGGCGGATCTGGGAAGGTCGGGGTCGCCGATCATCAGGGATCCCGCGCCGCTGACGGCGGCGCATGATTTGGTGATTACGGAATCGACGTACGGGCTGACAAGGCATTCGCCGATGTCGGCTGTTGGGCCGCAGCTTTTGGAGATTCTCAAGACGGCGATAGCAAAGCGAGGGCGCGTGATTTTTCCCTCGTTCGCGGTGGGGAGAACTCAGACAATGCTGTGGTACGTGCAGCGGTTCATTCAGCAGAAGCTGATCCCGGAGATTCCGATCTTTGTTGACTCGCCGATGGGGGTGGAGATTTCGCGCATCCACGAGAGGCACTCCGACGCGTTTGACGAGGAAACTCGGGCGGCGGTGTGCGACGGGGACAAGTGCGACTTGTTCGGACTGTCGCGGGTGACGTTCGCGGTGTCGTCGGAGGAGTCGCGGAAGATCAACATGGTTTCGGGGGCGGCGGTGGTGATTGCGTCGTCGCCGACGTGTGAGTTTGGGAGGGTGCTGCACCACCTCCGGCGGTCGGTGGAGAATCCGGACGACACGGTGGTGTTCGTGGGGTGGACTCCGCCGAACACGCTGGGGCGACGGCTACAGGACTTGTCAAAGGGTGTGGTAGTTGGTCGCGACAGTCGGGTGCGTATTCTGGACCGGTTTTACGACCTTCGGTGCACGGTGAAAACGCTGCACGGGCTCTCGGCGCACGCGGACGGTGACGAGCTTCTGGCGTTCCTCGGCCCGACGCTCAAACCGGGGACGACGGCGTTCGTGGTGCACGGGGAGGACGACCGTTGCGATGGATTCGCGGCGCGACTGACGGCGGCTGGAATGGGCACGGCCATCGCCCCCGCACCGACATCGTCGGCGACGCTGGGAGAGACCTCCTATCGCATCGCGGATTTTGCGCACAACTCGGACGAGTAGCGTTATCGTCAGCGATCGACAGTCTTTTTCCGGACAATCTTTAGGAACCCGACGCCGTCTGGTCCGAGATTGAGTGGGAGGTCGTCGCCCTGCCAGCGGGCGGGGCGGTCGGTCCAGACTTCGCTCATGGGCGAGCCGAGCGGGACTTCGAGGGTGGTGGCTGGGAGGCGTACTGTTCGGGCCACTTCGTGGCGGTTGAAAACGCCAAGCCAGGTGGTGTGTCCGGAGGACTTTCTTCAGACTTCGAGTTGCCCGGTGCGGAGGATCGGGGTGGCGACGCGGGGGTGGTCGTGGCAGGCGAGGAGGTCGGGCTGGGTGAGGAGGACGATGTCGTCGTCGGGGAGGTCGACGAGGGCTCCGCCCAGAAGGAGCGGCGAGCAGGCGAGGGCGCGGAGGGTGAGGTACGACCGCTTCTGATCGGGAGTGAACTGGCACCAGCGTTCGGTGCCCTCGAAGGGTTCGGGCTGTCCAGGGGGATGGCGTCGGCGGGCAAACCGAGCTGGAGGTGGCCGAGGGGGATCATGTCGAGGTCGGGCCAGACGGAGCGGGGTGCGCCATGGGTGGCAGTGGTGAAGGAAGCGAGGGCGTCAAAGGAGCGTTCGAGGTCGGCTCGGCGGTCCCAGAGGTCGGGGGTGATGCGGAGGGCGGCGGCTGGGTGGTAGGTGGGCATGTGGTCCCAGAGCACGACGTTGCCGGGCGAGAGGCTGAGGCGAATGGTGCGGCCGTGTTTCTTCTCTGCGCGGTAGATGGAGGCCAGAATTGCTTCGATCTCGTCGGGGTAGGGGACGAGGTCGTCGGCTTTGATGAAGTCGACGCCCCATGAAGCAAGGAGGTCGACGACGCCGTCGTATTAGGCGCGGCCGGCGGGCTGGGAAACGTCGACGCCGTAGCACTGGTCGGACCACGAACAGGTGGAAGTGGTGACGGCGATGTCGCGGGCGCGGAGGCCGGTGCCTTCGATGGGAAGGTTGTCGCGCACCGCACACCGCGCGATGCCGCGCATGATGTGCAAGCCGAACTTCAGGCCCAGTTCGTGCACCTTCCCGGCGATGTACGAAAGACCCCGGGGGAAGTAGGTGCGCGAGGGGAGGTACCGCGCGTGGGGGTCGAGGCGAAGCATTCCCCGGCCGTCGGAGTCGGTGTCAGACATCCAGCCGCCGTCGATGCAGAAATAGTCATAGCCGAAGGGGAGTAGCTTGGCGGATTGGACGCGCGCGTTGGCGAGGGCGGACTCCTCGGTAAGGCCGACGCCGTAGCTCTGCCAACTGTTCCAGCCGCGGATCGGGGGGTTGGGGCGCATGCGTCCGTTCAGCGGCTGAGGTTGACGAGGAAAACGGGCAGCTCGGCGGGGATCCGAAGCGTGCCATCGGAGACAACGCCATCGCCGAGGGGCATCAGGTTCCAGTCAAGGAATTGGTACCGCATGCCTGTGAGCGCGGGGCTTTGGATGGTTGCCCCGACGCGCGAAACCAGGACGGGGGTCGAGCCGCCGTTTTTCGGCCAGCCTTTTTCGTCCAACGCGAAACCGCTGTTGAAGCTCGTGCTTACCAGCAGCAGCGAGGCGGTTCGGGCGGTGCAGAGGGGGTTGCCGTCGGTGGAGTAGAGCGAGAAGGCGACGAATCGCTCGGCGGCGACGGGCTCGGCTGTGCCGGGGGGGTCGGTGATGGTGAGGTCGGAGAGGCGAACGGCGGAGGCGGGGAATTCGGCGATTTGGCCGGGGGTTCCGGTGAAGGCGGCTGCGAAGGGGGAGTCGATTTTGAGGTGTCCCTTTTTCCAGTCGAAGATAATCTCGGGGGTGGGGGCGTAGGGGTTGTGGGTGTTGCGATCGGCGAAGGAAACAACGGGGCCGCGGACCTCGTCGTCGGCGCGGGTCGGGTCGATGACGAGGCGCGAGCCGTACTGGTAGGCGGTTTGGAGCATGTCCAACCCGGCCATGCCGAAGCTGCCGCCGTAGTCCATGGAGTCGACGTCGAGGAGGGCCTTGCGGCCAAAGACGAAGGTGGTGGGCGTGGGCGCGGGGAGCAGGCCGCCCGAGCGGAAGAGGTGGGCCGCGGCCCGCATCGCGGCAGACTGCACCTCGTCGTAGGTGAAGTGGTAGCCCTGGGGGTGCCAGCCGGTGGTGATGTCCATGGTGCGATCCCACGGACGGGGTTCGGTGGTGATGGTGTCGAGTGCGCCGTCTCCGAAGTAATGCCAGCAGACCCAGTCCCAGTCTTGGATCGAGGCGAGGGCGGCGATGCGGAGGGGGTAGTCGGTGCGGTACTTGGCGGGCTGTTGGATCTGCGTTTCATAGCAGAGAAAGGGCTTGCCGGGGACCTTGCCCTGCTCCAGCCAAGGGACGCCTTGGCTGATGCCCGGGGGCTTGCGCAGCCAGTTGATCCAGCCGGTGGTGGTTTCGATGGGGCCGGGGTTTCCCACGTCGAGGCTGTTGGCGGAAACGCGCTCGGCTTCCTGGAGGACGCGGAGGCGCTGCTGTTCGTTGGGCTGCTCGGCGACGGACTTGGCTGCGTCGGCGAAGGCGGGGCCGCGGCCGTTGACATAGGCACAGTGGGCGACGGCGTCGGCGTGCTGGTGGAGGTATTGGCTGTGGATCTCGTAGCCAATGCCGGTGTCGAAGATCATGGGGCTGAGGGTGGTGCTTCGGCCGAGGGGCTTGATGGCGGCGGCTTCCTTGAGTTTGTGGGTGAGTTGGAGGTCGAGGAGGAATTCGATGACGTCGGCTGCGCGGGCGGGTGAGAAGTCGGAGCGGTCGTACTCCTGGGCGAGGCCTTGGAGGGCGGCTTTGGCGAGTGGGTTGGCGTCGTTGATGAGGGTGGACGAGAGAGACTTTCCGGCCATGGGAGCAAAGAGGACGGCTCCGCCGCGCAGCGTTTCGCCGGGGAGGAGCTTTCCCCAGGCGGCGGTAAGGGCGGCGTCGTCGAGGTACTTCTTGGTCAGGTGCGCGTTCCAGCGGGAGATGAGCTGGTTGCGGAAAAACGGCGGCAGTTTCTGCCACTCGCCACCGAGCATGCGCCGCATCCACCACTCTTCGTTGGACAGCTCCCAGACGCCGAAAATGGGATCGTCGCACCACCGCAGGCCGGTGTGGCGGTTGAGGTGCGTGGCGACGGCCGTCATGCGGCGGATGCCGAGGGCCTCGATGCGGGGGTCCCAAATCCGGGCGAGGTTGTTGCGGATGCCCATCTTGCCGCCTTCGACGGAGGCGATCGCGGCGGCCCACTCGGCGGCGGTGGCGGGCTCGTCAACGACGCCGGCGTCGGCGGGGGTGGCGACTCCGACGTCATTCATGCCCGCAAGCCAGATTCGCATGCCGCGCTCGGCTGCGAGTTTGAGGAAATGGTCGACATCGTCGGCGGGGGATCCGTCGCCGGGTGTGTAGTCGGTGGGTTCGTTGAACCCCGCCCAGAGTCGGACTGAATTGAACCCGAGCATTTGGATTCGGTCGAGGAGGGCCACGGTGGTTTTTCGGGCCTTTTCGACCTTGGCAGCGCGGTCGGCGGCTGAGTCTTCCGGGGTGACGTTGGCCGAACCGTGGACCTTGCCGATGACGCCCCAAAAGCGCTGGCGTTTTCCGTCGGCGAAGAGGTGGCCGTCGCGGACGGTGATGTAGCGCTCGGCTGGGATCTCGGCTGGATTCACGGCTGGGACCTGGGCGGGTCTGCCGTGTGCGGCGGAGACGATGGCGCAGACCACACAGAGCATGGCCGTCAGAAACATGGCGGTTTTCACTTGGACTTCTCCTCGGCGGGCGTGCGGGTGACATAGGGTGCGGTCCAGCCGGCGTCGCGTGCGACGGTTTTGGTGACGCCTTGCCGCGTTTCGCGCACCATGACCTTGAACGGGTCTCCACTGAAACAGACTTCGTTGAAAAAGGTGAACACCGACGACTCGTCCGTCACGAACATGGGGGCCAAGCCGCCGGCGGTGGTGGTGTAGCTGAACGTGCCGAAGATCTCGGCTCGGGCGCCGTTCAGCGTGTGCATCAGCGAGCCGCCCCGTTCCGTTTTGTAGCCGAGAACCCAGAGAGTCGCGGCGTCGGCGGTGAGGTGGGTGCCCTCGTTTTCGATGTTGAGTTGGCGGGCCCAGAGCTTCTGCCCGGCTGAGAGGCGCAGGTCGCCGGTGGTGACGTCTTCGAGGAAGAGGTTTGCGGCTTTGCTGCGGGGGACGATCTGACTCACCTGAATGTGGCGGAAGACGACGGTCCGGGCGGTGTTGACGTCGACCCCGCCGTTGATCGCCGCGAAGTGCTCGATGACGACGACCGGGGACGCGCCGTCTTCGATGACAAGGTCCGGACGAACGCGATGGAAATAGCTGATCCAGTTACCCACCCCGAGGAGGCGGCGGACGTTCCCACGGACGCGGACCGGCGTGTTCACCGTGTAAGCGCCGGGGAAGAACACGGTGGTCGCCCCCGAATCGATCGCCTTTTGGATCGCAGCCGCCGAATCGGCGTTGCCCGAGGGGTCGGCGCCGAAGGTGTCGACGTTCGCCCAGGTGGCGGGATCATCGTGGGGGACATCGGGCGTTTCCTCGACGGGAAGACGAAGCGACAGGGTTGAGGTTTTGAAGGGCGAGTTGGGCTTGCCTTGGGCGAATTCTTTGATCGGACCGGCGGGGACGACCTTTGGCTCGAGCGAGGTTTCCAATGCGGACTTGTACCCGCGAATGGCGATGTCTCGGGCGAAGAACGGGTCGTCGTCGAGGCGTATCGCCGGGACCGACGCCGCGTCGCCCGTACCGATGAGTTCAGAGTCCAGGAGGATGGTGAAAGTCATGGCTTCGAGCACGGTGACGGCGTTCTCACTACGCAAACCGCGGATCGCGATGGACTGGCCGTGGTTGACGAAGCCCGTTTTCCGCTGGCCTTTGAGCGTGATGAACTCGAAGGTCTGACTGTTGACCACCGCGCCGGTTTTGACGCCGATGTCGAACCCGCTGACGACGACATTCTTCACGAGCAGCGGCCCGTTCATGTCGCGGTGGCCGAGGTCAAGGCCGATCACGCCCGCGCCGTCGCCGGAGGTAACGACCACGTCGCACACCGCGCCGGAGTTGTTCGAGTAGAACTGCAAGCCAATGGCGCCGGGGTTGTTCCTGCCCGTGTTGAAGGTGATGTTTTTAATGTAATTGTGGAACCAGTCGGCTGAGCCGAACCCGCCGCACCACATGATCGACTTTGGTTCGGCGGGGTTGGTGAAGGTTGCGTCTTTAAGGCGAATGATTGTCTTTTCGGTGGACTGACCCTGAATGTAGGTGAAGCCCCAGGCTTGGCGGCCTTCGGCGGGCTTGTTGGAGTAGTTGAGGGTCTTGGAGACGAGGTACGTACCGTTGGGGAGGTAGAGAATGCGGTGGGTGCCCATGACTTCGAGGAGGGCACTTTGGAGGGCGTCTGTGTCGTCGGTGACGCCGTCGCCCTTGGCGTTGAAAGGTGGCTTGGTGACGTCGATGACGGACTTGGATTCGGGGTAGGTGATGTTGGCGGTGGACACCCTTGCGCCGGGGACGATCGGGGCGGGTGCGGCGAGCGACGGGCGATCGTGGATGGCGATAGTCGCCAAGGAGACGAGCAGAGAACAGACTGGCAAACGCATGGACGTTGCTCCAATATCACTGCGGGGTGCAGAAAACGGCGAACCGGCAGAAGGCTCTTGCAAAATCGGTTGAGCAAGGCATGATACATCTCCCACTTGAATA
>JBBRUM010000021.1:0-16628 GCA_038247815.1 Tepidisphaerales bacterium
GCGGCGTTGGCGGAGAGAGTGACGTCGGCAGCCCAGAGCGGGCCTCCCGCCAAGGCGAGTGCGGACGCGACGACAAGATAGCTGCGAACGACCATGAGGCAACTCCGAGTGTGGGGGAATGATTGCAGATTATGCACCACGGACGTCTGGAGGGCACCACGAATTTCTTGCAATTTCCTGCCGTTCGCCATGGGGATTTCATCGAGGGAAGGTCGGGTCTGAATCCGAAAGTTCAACCGCGGCGAAACGTTGTAGTAGTTTCCCGCCCGAGGGCACTGCCAGTGAGACTTCGAAGAGCGTATGGTGGCATTCCGGCAGGTCGCCGCGACCGTGTCGCCCCGAGAGGTCGAGGGAACGCGTCATGTTCAAATTGGTTCCGTTGATTACCCGCAATATTCTGAGAAACCGGCGGCGCACGCTGCTCACCCTTGTCAGCACTGTCATCTCCCTCGCCGTGCTCACGCTGATGATGGGGTTGTACTACGGCGTCTTCCTCGAAACCTCCTCCACCCCCACCGCCGCCCGACGCATCATCACCCGGCACAAAGTCTCCCTCGTCCAGTCGCTGCCCGCCAACTACCTCAACCGCATCCGTGCCATGGAGGGCGTCCAGTTCGCCACCGTCTCGACATGGTTCCAAGGCGTTTACCGCGAGCCGAAAGACTTCTTCCCCCGCTTCGCCGTCGATCCAGACACCGTGCTGTCCGTCCAAGCCGATTTCATCATTCCCCCGGGCCAACTCGAAACCTTCAAACGCACCCGCTCGGGTGCCATCGCCAGTGAGGCCGTCGTGAAGCGCTTCGACTGGAAAATCGGCGACAAAATCGCGATCAAAGGCGACATCTACCGCGTTGACTTGGACCTCACCCTCGTCGGAATCTTTGAAACCCCCGCCGACCGCGCCAATGAACTGCTCTACTTCGACCGGGAGTATCTCGCGCTGCTCCTCAAAGGCACCGGCGAGGGCGAAGCCGAACGCATCGGAACCGTCACCGCCATCGTCAACGACGAAAAAGACGTCCCCAGAATCTCCCGAGCCATCGACGAAACCTTCGCCAACTCCCCTGCCCCCACCCGCACCGAATCCGAAAAGGAGTTTATCCGCGGATTCGTCGCCCTCATCGGAAACGTGCGACTCGTCCTGATGACCCTCGGCGGCGCTGTCACATTCACCATCCTCCTCGTCTCAGCCAACACCATTGCCATGGCCGTGCGCGAACGCACCCGCGAGATCGCGATCATCCGAACGCTCGGGTACTCCCCCGGCGAGATCGCCGTTCTCGTCATTGGAGAGTCCGCCCTGCTGTCGATGGTCGGCGGGGCGCTCGGCGTCGGCTTGGGGGCGTTTCTCTCGGCGGCGATGCAGCCGTTCCTGCGCGGCGTTGGCTACCAAGGGTTGTCGTGGCAGCCCGCGATGGCGGCGGTGGCGCTGGCGGTGTTCATCGGCATTGCGGCGTCGATCGTTCCCGCCATCATCGCCTCGCGACGGGATCTCGTACCGTCGCTAAGGTTCGCCGGATGACCGGCCAGCCAATCGTGATCAAGTCCCCGAGTTGCCTCGCCGCCCGCCGCGGCTGAACTTTTGACCCCCCCTTTCTCATCATGGGCGTACCCCTTTCCTACAACTTGCGGAATCTGGTCGAACGGAAGGTCACCACGCTCATGACCGCGCTCGGTATAGGGCTGACCGTAGCCGTGCTTGTGTCGTCGCTGGCGCTGGCGCAGGGGCTGGAGAGGCTCTTTGCCGGGTCCGGCAGGCCGCTGCACCTCATGGTTTTCCGGCAGGGCGCGGATTCCGAACTGATCTCTTCGGTCTCCGAGGCGACTTACCTCACCATCCGCGCCATGCCCGGTATCGAAACCGGCGCCGGCGGGGCTCCCCTGGTCTCCCTCGAGGCCATATCCATCGTCAACCTCCCCAGCGTCGACAGCAAGGAGGGCGTCAACGTCACCGTCCGCGGCGTAACGCAAGTCGCGTTGGAGATCCGACCGCTCGAGATGACCAGCGGAAAAATGTTCGAGTCCGGCCTGCGTCAGATCATCGTTGGCGAGTCCATCGCGCGGCGATTTCCCGACGCCCAGCCGGGCAAGCAGATCCGCTTCGGTCGGGGACTCTGGGAGGTCGTCGGAATCTTCCGCGCCGGCGAGTCCACCGCCAACAGTGAGATCATCGGCGACCTCAACCAGCTGCGCGGCGACTTCGAGATCTCCGGCGGGGCCAACATCCTCCGCATCCGCGCCACCGACGAACGCGCCATGACCGATCTCGCCGCCGCCATCAAAGCCGACCAGCGCCTCAACTCCAACGCCAAGTCCGAAATCGAGTATTACGCGGCGGAGACCCGATCCGGCGCGCTCCTGAAAACCATGGGCTACGCCGTCGCCATCATCATGGCCATCGGCAGCGCCTTCGCCGCCACCAACACCATGTACGCCACCGTCGCCCGGCGCACCAAGGAAATCGGAACCCTACGGGCCCTCGGATTCTCCCGCGCCGCTGTGCTGCGGTCCTTCCTTTTCGAATCGATCGTGCTCGCCTTCCTCGGCGGCGTGCTCGGCGTGCTGATGGCGCTCCCGATCAACGGCGTCACCAGCGGCGTCGGATCGAGCAACTTTTCAGAAGTCGCCTTCCAGTTCTCCGTCGGCACCTGGCCGATCCTCGCCGGGCTGGCGTTCTCCGTCGTCATCGGCGCGGTCGGCGGCCTTCTCCCGGCATGGTCGGCGTCGCGGAAGAACATCATCACCGCCATGCGGGAAATTTGACCAAACCCCCAATCAACCCCCCAATCAACCCTCTGGAGCGACGCGTGGACAGTGAGCTTTCCAAACTTCGGATCGACAAATCCCTCAAGAGCACGGCTCAACCCCGCGCCAAGTGGCCGCTGGTGCTGCTGGTCGTGCTGCTCATCGTCGGCGTCGCCGCCGGCGGCTGGTACTTCCGCACGGGCGGGTCGTCAGCGCCGGTCGTCGAGGTGCTGCGCATTCGCATGCCCGAGGGGGCGTCGATGGAGTCCGATCTGGTGGCGCTGAACGCCACCGGCTATATCGTCGCGGCACGGAAGATCGAGGTCGCCTCGAAGGTCGTCGGCCGCGTCGCGTGGGTGGGCGTCGAGCGCGGCGACAAGGTCGAGAAGGGGCAGGTCCTCGTCCGTTTGGAGGACGAAGAATATAAAGCCCGCGTCGTTCAGCAGGACGGCGTCCTCCTGTCCGCCCAAGCCCGCCTCGCCGAGCTCGAAGCCGGCTCGCGCATCGAGGAAGTCGCACAGTTCGTCGCCCAAGTCGACCAAGCCCAGGTCGATCTCGACATCGCCGAGCTCAACCTCAAGCGTTTCCAAGAACTCATGCCCACCAAGGCTATCTCGCGCCAGCAGCTCGACGATGCCGACTCCGTCGTCCGCTCGCGACGCGCCCAACTCGAGCTCGCGCGGCAGCGCCTCAACCTCGTCAAAGCCGGCGCACGCAAAGAACAGATCGACGCCCAACGCGCCGTCGTCCGCCAGATGGAGGGCGGGCTGACCCTCGCCAACGTAGACCTCGCCAGCACCATCATCTCCGCCCCCGTCGATGGCACGATCCTGCAGCGCAACGTCGAAGTCGGAGAGTTCGTCACCACCGGACTTGCAGGCGCCGGTGGCAAGGGCTTCGTCGTCTCCCTCGCCGACCTTGACGACCTCGAAGTCGAACTCGACATCTCCCAGAACGACTTCGCCAAGGTCAAGATGAATCAGCCCGCCTGGGTCACCACCGACGCCTATCCCGACAAACGCTACGACGGCGTCATCTCTCTCATCTCCCCCGAAGCCAACCGCCAGAAAGCCACCGTCGAAGTCCGCGTCAAAGTGAAAAACCCCGACGGCTTGCTCAAGCCCGACATGAACGCCACCGTCTCCTTTCTCCGCGCCGACCGCCTCGAAGCCGCCCGCGCCGCCGCCACCCGCCCGGCTGCCGAACGCCCCGCCCTCCGGATCCCCGCTTCCGCCATCCGCAACGGCGAAGTCCTCGTCGTCATCGACGGCAAGGCCCAAAAACGCACCCTCGTTCTCGGCGACACCATCGGCGGCAACGTCGAGGTCCGCAAAGGCCTAACCCCCGGCGAAGACGTCATCCTCAACCCCGGCGAGCTCAAACCCAACGACCCCGTGCGACTACCGGCCCAGTAGACCCACCCGCTAACCCGCCCCACTCGAAAGCCCCCATGTCCACCACCGAATCCGAAGTCATCGTCGAAGCCAAGAACCTCACCAAGGTCTTCACCCGCGGTCAGGTAATGGTCCCCGCCCTCGAAAGCGTCGACCTCAAGGTCCGTCGCGGCGAGTTCCTCGCCCTCATGGGCCCCTCCGGCTCGGGGAAATCCACCCTCCTGCACCTCACCGCCGGCATGGACAAGCCCACCGACGGCGCTTTGGTCGTCCTCGGCGACGAGCCCGCCAACATGGGCGAGCGCCAGCTCGCCCGCTGGCGCAACAACCACCTCGGTTTCGTCTTCCAGGCCTTCAACCTCATCCCCGTCCTGACCGCTCTGGAAAACGTCGAGCTCCCCCTGAAGCTCACCAAGCTCACTGGCAAACAGCGCCGCGAGAACGCCACCACCGCGCTAAACCTCGTCGGCTTGGGTGACCGCCTCGACCACTTCCCCCGCCAGCTCTCCGGCGGCCAGGAGCAGCGCGTCGCCATCGCCCGCGCCATCGTCACCGACCCCGACCTCATCCTCGCCGACGAACCCACCGGCAACCTCGACGCCACGAGTGCCCGCGACGTCCTGGCCCTCCTCCAAAAACTCAACAAAGACTTCGGCAAGACCATCATCATGGTCACTCACGACCCCCACTCCGCCGACGCCGCCACCCGAATCATCCACCTCGACAAAGGCAAATTCGTCGAAGGCAAAGCCCAAACCGCCCCCGCGATGGCGTAACGGGGTCGCGACGGCGAAAGATGATCCACCCGCCGGAGTACCGGCTTGAGACACAGAGACAGGGAGGCAGAGCGGGAAAATACATTGTAACCGCAGAGGACGCAGATAAGCACGGAAAAAGAGCCTCTCCGCCAAACGTCTACTGCCGTCAGCTGTACGATCGCTCGTTCCCTCATTAGCTCATTGCCTCATTGCCTGTCTCCCCTCACCAGCCCATTACCCGCTTCACCAGCTCACCGTCTTGATACGCCATTCCCGCTCGCGCCGCCTCGGCGAACCGCACGATCACCACGCCGTGGTCCGGCAACACCAGTAGCCGCTGCTTGCCCAGTCCAGCCGCCATCCACACCCGCACCGGCTTGCCCTGGGGGTCTTTGATCGGGCCCATTTGCTGCCGCAGGATTCGCTGCCGCATGTCGCCGTCGGCTACGCCGATCTCCCCGTCGCCTCCGGGCAGCCACCACGTCATCCCGTAGCTACTGTTGGTGGCCGACGGCTTCATCAGCTCCTCGATCAGGTCCTTCCGCACGATCTGCTTCAGCGACCCGTCTCCCTGCCGCACCGCACCGCCGAGTCGCACGAACTCCCCAAACTTCGCCCATTCCCCAGCCGTCATCAGCATCCCGCCGGGAGCGTCCGGGTTTCCTGTCTTGTCCTTTCCCCACCACGCCACATTCATCCCCAGCGGCGTCGCGATCCGAGCATCGAAGTACGCCCTATACCGCTGCTGCTCAGTTTTCGTCGCCGCCAGCCGCGCCTCGAGATACGCCCCGAACGCGTAGAAGTGCGCCGGCCCGTATTCGAATTGCACCCCCGGCTTGCCCTTCATCGGCACGCCCAGGGCAGCCGAGAAGTTATCGTCCGGCTGGGGCGGCCGATCGGCCCCTCCAAGCCTCCTCTGCCGCGCGTCCGCCCCCTCCCCGAGCACCCTCCCGCCACCCCGCCCCCCCAGCAGCGCATCCGACGGGTCCAACCCCGACGACAACGACAACAACTGCCGCACCGTAATGTCCTTCTTCCCCTCCGCCTCCCCCCACTCCTTAATCGTCCCGCTCACCGTGTCGTCAAATCCCGGAATGATCCCGTCCTCCACCGCCGCCGCCGCCAACACCCCCACAAAGCTCTTCGACCCCGACGCAAGCGGATGCGCCCGCGCCCCGTCAAACCCATTGTCATACCGCTCGAACACCACCTTCCCCTCGTGCATCACCAGCAGAGCCCGCCCGGCCAACCCCGCCGAATAATCCGCCGCCGCCACACACCCCGCCTCCGTCGGCGCTCCCCACGCCTCCGTCGGCGCTCCCCACGCCACCCCCCCCACAACACCTCCCGCCAACAACCCGAACACCACCGCTCCAACCCGCGCGCTCCTCGTGTCGTTCCTCATGTCCCCTCCAACGCCGATACCTTCCCCACTATTGCGTTCCACCCCAGTTCTGCTGAAATCTTTCCCATGCCCGTCATCCAAGGCCCCAGCGCCACCGCCCCGGCCCCCAACATCTCCGCGTGGGGGCTCGTTCGTTTCCCAAGGGGGAAAAAAAACGTCACAGAGCTCCACTTCCACGACTGCGACGAGTACTTCTGCATGATCTCCGGAAAGCTCGTCGTCCGCTCGGAGGGCGTCGTCTATTCCATCGGCCCGCGCGACGTCTTTCTCACCCGCATGGGCGACGAACACGAGATCCTCGAAATCCTCGAAGACACCGAATACTTCTGGTTCGAAACCGAACTCAAAGGCCGCAATCGCCCCGGCCACCTCCACCGTCCAGCCGACGACTAAGGAATCCGCCCATGTCCTCCCCCATCACCCCAGCCGAGCTCGGCATCCCCGCCCTCCCGCCTCTGCCCACCGGTCGCGAGCGCCGCGTCGCCATGATCGGCTTCGGTGGAATCGCCCGCGCCCACGCCGAGGCCTACACCAAAGCCGGCTACAAGATCGTCGCCGTCTCAGACCCCGCCTCCACCGCCCTCGACATGGCCGGAAAAATGCTCGGCGGCGTCGGAACCTTCCCCGAATTCGCCGAAATGCTCGCCAAAACCCCCGACCTCGACGCCGTCGGCCTGTACACCCAGCCAAACCTACGCCTCCCCGCAGCGCAACTCGTCTTCGAACGCGGCTTGCCCCTGCTCACCGAAAAACCCCTCGCCGCAACCCTCGAAGAGGGCCGCCGCATGATGCTCGCAGCCGAAAAACAACGCTGCCGCCTCGCCGTCTCCCAAAACTACCGCTGGATGCCCGCCAACTGGTACGCCGCCCGCCTCATCCGCGCCGGCGCCATCGGCACCCCCTACTACGCCTCAATCCAGATCTACGGCACCCAAGACCTCCACCTCAAAGACCACACCTTCTACTCCACCTGCACCGACTTCCTCACCGTCCAGTGGAACACCCACCTCGTCGACCTCCTCCGCTACTGGCTGGGGAAAGACGCCAAGCGCGTCTGGGCCTCCACCCGCCGCCCGCCGCACCAGCACTTCACCTCCGACAACTTCCTCTCCAGCTTCTCAGACTTCGGCGGCGGAATCACCGGCCAAATCATCCACCACGAACTCCTCGCCGCCGGCGAACCCTCCATGCCCTGCCGCGTCGACGGAACCCAAGGCTCGCTCACCTTCGAGGTCTACGGCAACTCTCTCACCCTCGTCTCCACCCAACACCCCAAACCCCGAACCCTCACCGCCCCCCCGACTGGCACGGCAGCCTCGCCTACTCCATGGGCGACCTCCTCCTCTCCATCGAGCAAGACCGCGAACCCGAGGTCTCCGCCAAGCAAAACCTCGCCACCCTCGCCCAAGTCTTCGCCGAACAACAAGCCGCCTCCGCCGGCGGCGCATGGATCGGGTTGTAGGGTCTCCGTCCGCCCGTCGGTAAGCTCTGCTCCCATGACCCATCGCCCGCTTGCCGCCCTTCTCCTGCTCCTCGCCGCCACGACCTCCGCCCTCGCCCAGACCACCCGCGCCTCGGGCGCTCGCGTAGAGATCCGCTCGCTGCTCGTGCGTGACGCGCGGTCGGCTACTGCCGTTCCGGGCTTGCCCGTCGTGATCGATCCCGTGGTCGCCGCCATCGCCGATGGCACATGGTCGCCTCCCGTCGCGGGCGACGGCTGGTCGCCGCTCGAGTCCGGCCCGGACGGGGGGTTTCAGGACCGCCGAATCTCCGGCGGCTATGCCTACGCCGAGGTCGTCTCCGATGTGCCGCGCGTGATGCTCCTTCGCGCCGCCGGCCACGCCATGCTCTACCTCAACGGCTCGCCCCGCGCGGGCGATGTGTACTCCCACGGCTACCTCGCCCTCCCCGTCCAACTCACCGCTGGCAAGAACACCTTCCTCTTCGCCGGCGGCCGGGGCCAGCTCCGCGCCACCCTCGAACCCGCCCCCGACGCCCCCTTCGTCCTCCAAGACGACTCCATGCTCCCCGACCTCCTCCGCGACGCCAACGCCCCACTCCTTGCATCCGTCGTCGTCGTCAACCCCACCGCCCAGCCACTCGACGTCCTCCCCTCCGCCCACCTGACCAATCAGCCGCCCACCCCCCAAGAACCCACCGCCCTCCCCCCAATGTCCGTCCGCCGCGCACGCATCTCCCTCCCCTCCCCCGCCAGCCCGCTCGGTGAGAAGACCGACCTCATCGTCTCCCTCGGCGGAGCCCAATCCGCATTCCCCCTCCGCTGGCGAACGTCCGCCCAGTCCCGCCGCGTCACCTTCACCTCCGACATCGACGGCTCGGTCCAGTATTACGCCCTCGTCCCCGCGCAGAACACTTCGATCACCCCCGCCCCGGCCCTCGTCCTCTCCCTCCACGGGGCTTCCGTCGAGGCCACCAGCCAAGCCGACGCCTACGCACCCAAATCCTGGGCACACATCGTCTGCCCCACCAACCGCCGCCCCTTCGGCTTCGACTGGGAAGACTGGGGCCGCCTCGACGCCCTCGAGGTCCTCGCACACGCACGCGAAACCCTCCCCAACGACCCCTCCCGCACCCACCTCACCGGACACTCCATGGGCGGACACGGAACCTGGCACCTCGCCGCCAACCACCCCGGCCTCTTCGCCGCCGCCGCCCCCTCGGCCGGCTGGATCGCCTTCTCCACCTACTCCCCCGCCCGCGCCGCCACCCAACCCGTAACCACCCCCACCACCTCTGTCACCACCGTCGCGACCACCTCCCCAGCCGACACCGCCCGAGCCCACTTCCGCGCCGCCTCACTCCCCTCCGACACCTTCGCCCTCCTCCCAAACCTCGCCACCACAGGCTTGTTCATCCTCCACGGCGACGCAGACGACAACGTCCCCGTCCGCGAAGCCCGCACCATGGCCGCACTCCTCAAACCCTTCCACAACGACTTCTCCCTCCTCGAACAACCCGGCGCCGGACACTGGTGGGATGACAACGAAACCGAACCCGGAGCCTCCTGCGTCGACCACCCCCGAATCTTCGACCTCTTCGCCCGCCGCCGCCTTCCCCAGCTCGGCGAGCTCCGCCAAATCGCCTTCTACACCGCCAACCCCGCCGTCCACTCCCGATACCAGTTCGCCGAAATCGCACAACAACTCACCCCCGGACAAATCTCCTCCGTCGACCTCCGTTACGACCCGGTCTCCAACCGAATCACAGGTACGACCTCCAACGTCGCCACCCTCATCCTCCATTCTGAAGCTGCCCGCGCCTCCGTCACCCTCGACGGCCAAAACCCCTCGCCCGCCACCACCGTCCGCAGGATCGACGGCAAATGGATTTCAGCCGAGCTCCCGCCCGCCGAGAAAAACCCCCGCCGCGCCGGCCCCCTGAAGCTCGCACTCCAAAACCGAATGCTCTTCGTCTACCCCACCCGCGGCACCCCCGAGGAAAACGCGGCCGCCTACGACCTCGCCCGCTACCACGCCGAAACGTGGCATTACCGCGCTGCCGGCAGCGTCGACCTCGTCCCCGACACCCACCCACTGCTCACCACCGACCCCGTCCGCACCCTCGTCCTTTACGGCAACGCCGACACCAACGCCGCCTGGCCCGCCAACCTGCTCCATTCGCCCCTCTCCGTCTCCCGCGGCGCCGTCCAAATCGGCGACCAAACCCTCACCGGCGACCTCACCGCGTTCTTCTGCCGCCCACGCCCCGGTTCCGACAACGCCATGATCGTCGCCCTCGCCAGCACCTCCCCCCGCGCCGCCCGTGCCCACACCCGCGTGCCCCTCTTCACCTCGGGCATCGCGTTCCCCGACTACGCCATCTTCTCGGCAGACTCCCCCGCGACCGGGGCCAGCGCCGTGCTCGGCTCGGGGTTCTTCAGCAACACTTGGCAACTCCCATAAAATCGACTATAAGGCAGGATAATGTAAATTTTATCGGGCCAGAATCCCCCCTCCCCATGGCACTGGCCTGTTGAATACACTTTGCTCAGCGATGTCCTCCGAGTCCGCCCCACCTTCCACCGCTCTTCCGGCCGTTCCGCCGCCGCCCCCGCCGCCGCCCCCCCCGCGCATCGGGCCGCCTGCCGCGGGCTCGGTCGACGAGTTCAACCCCCTTCGCCTCGACTACCGCGCCGAGCTCTGTAAGCCGCCCACCCGCGGTTACGTCATCGACTGGCACTCTCATCTTCTCGCTGCTCGGCACGCCCCCCTCTGGTTCGAAGTCGCCGACCATTATGGAATAGATAAGTTCGTCACCATGGCGCCTTTGGAAGAGGTCGCCGGCTTGCAGCTGCGCTATGGCGACCGCCTGCATTTCATCGCCGTCCCCCAATGGGGCGACACCTCAACCCACTGGCGTGACAATTGGTTGCGCCGTATAGAAGCGTTTGCTAACTTGGGATCGCGGGTCTGCAAGTTCCATATGGCCCCCGGCACGATGGCGATGCGCGGTTGGCGCTTAAATCATGAGGTCTCGCGACCCCTGCTCGATTACGCCGTGGGTCGCGGGATGATGCTCATGTCGCACATTGGCGACCCCGATTCGTGGTACGAGAAGAAGTACACCGACCACGCAAAGTTCGGCACGCGGGATGAGCATTTCGCCATGTGGGAGAAACTGCTCGACCGTTACGATTCCGTGCCCTGGGTCGGGGCGCATCTCGGCGGAAACCCCGAAAATCTCCCCCGTGTACAACAGCTTCTCGACGCCCACCCCAACGTCCACCTCGATCTCTCCGCCACCCGCTGGATCGTCCGCGAGCTCTCCCGCCAACGCGACGAAGCCCGCGAGTTCATCATCCGGAATCAGGACCGCCTGCTTTTTGGCACCGATCAAGTCTCCGGCGACGACCGAGGATTCGACTTTCTTGCGTCGCGATTTTGGTCCCACCGTAAACTGTGGGAAACTTCCTACGTCGGCCCGGTCAACATCCATGACCCCGACCTCCCCAAGGACAACCAGCCCACGTTCCGTGGCTTGGCCCTACCCACCGATGTTCTCCAGAAACTGTACCACGACAACGCACAACGACTCCTCTCCACTGTCGGCGCGGCGTTTACGTAGAAAATATCGAATTGTTTCTGGTGTAGCTGGTTTGCTGCTTCCATTGATTCAATTCGACTAGGCGTTTCGTGTTTTTGACTGTTTGCCCCTCCCCCCAATTTGGGGGATCGCGTGATTCCTGTGGTGTGGTACTTTTAGGTTGAAGTGCAGTTGCACTCCCGCAGCCTTCGACTCATCTCGGTGCACCTCTCGGTGGACCTCTCGGTGAAGGCACGACAGGAACTCGGTCAAGAAGGTCCACGGGAAGGGGCCGTCATGTTTAGCTCAACGACGACCGCCGTGTCGTCGGGCGATGTACGCCGGATGCTCGAATTGGTCGCGGAGGTTTCGCGATCTCGGGGGACGGTGTTGTCCCGTTTGGCCGGCGTGCTCCGCGGTATTCGGGAGCTTACCGGAGCCAAAGTGTGTGTCGTGGCGCGGGTACGGCGCAGGGCGTACGGGTCGGTGCGGATCGAGTCGATCGTCGACACCGGTTGGGCGCACCCCGACCACCGCCTCGCCGCGATGGCGCCGCCGATGGCATCGTGTTTTTCGGATGAGCCGCTGGAGCTCGCCTTTGAAAAGGTGCTCTCAGTCCCCTCGAAACAGGGGTGCCTGACTTTCCGCCGCCGCGACCTCATCGCCGACGGCGATTGGTACGGTTCATACTCATTCCAATCCGTTCGCCAAGCCGCGCACATCGACGACTGCATTTACTCCATCTACCCGCTGCCAGAAACCGGGCACTACGCCTGCCTGGCGCTGCATCGCCCGCTGGGCGCACCCACCCAATTCTCCGACCGCGACCGCTTGGTGGTTGACTTCGTCTGGCAGTCGCTCGGTTTCCTGCACGTTCAGCCGATGCACGTCGCACCACCACCCCGCGACCTGCCGCCTGACCTTACTCCCGTGCTCGAGGTGCTCCGCAGCCCGGGATCGCTGCGCGGCGCCGAGCGCAAGCTGGGGATGTCGCCGTCGGTGTTCCGACGAAAGTGCAGCGCGGTATATCGATACTTCGGCGCGACCTCGCGGACGTCGCTCCTTCTGCGCTGGGTATCGACGCCCGGGTAATTCGGCGGGTAATGCAGCGGGGGACGCGGCGGGTTAATCGGAAAGAGTTGGAGCGGCGGGCGTGCGGCGGTATCTTGCGCAGTAGCCCATGTTTACCGTCGTCATCCCGGTCTATAACCACGCGGAGTACGTCATCGAGGCGGTTAACTCCGCGCTGGTGTCGCCACTGGTCACCGAGGTGCTCGTTTGCGACGACGGTTCGCAGGACGCATCGGCTGAGATCCTTGAAGTATTAGCGCGGTCGGATCCGCGCGTGAAGAATCTCACTGACAATCCCCCAGCCAACGTCGGGGCGCACCACCGACTGAATCAACTCTGCCGGGCAGCAAGTAACGAGTACCTGGCGGTCCTGAACTCAGATGACCGGTTCGTCGCCGGAAGGTTCGAAATTTGCAAACAGTTGTTCCGCTTGCACGACGTGGACCTTATCTGCGGGCACCTTCTGATTGTTTCAGGGGATGGAACGGTATTTGGAACCAAGCGTGGCGTCTTTCAGCCGGAGTATCCCTACCCGGGGGACTTGGATCTGGAAGAGCGACTGGCGGCGCAGGATGTACTGACGCTGCTGGCGAGTCAGAATTTTGTGGCGACGACCAGCAACATGGTTTTTACCAAAAGATTGTTCACGGCGGTCGGGGGTTTTGCGGATTACCGGTACGCGCATGATTACGACTTTATCTTGCGTGCCGCGGTGATGGGGAAGGTGCATTACACGCCGCAATATTTAACGACGTATCGGGTTCATCGGACGAACACGATTTCGGAAGCGGGAAGCGCGGGGCGGGTGGCGGCGGAGTTGAGATTGATTTTTCAAAGACTGCTGAGGGACTTTCCGCACTTGGAGGGTCGGGAGACGTTCATCGAAGTGATGCGTGCCCGGCCGGAGTCGCACGCGTTTGAATTGGTGGGTTCGGGGGCGGTGGGTCGGGTGGGGATGGGCGTCGGATCGACGTAGGATGTCAGCTTGGTTGGCGTATGACGACGATGAATCCACATACCGAGCCCGTGCCCCGCAACCCTCGGACGATTGTCGCGCGATTGTGGAGTCAGCGCGGGTTGATTCGGCAGTTGACGGTGCGGGAGGTGGGTTCGAAGTATCGCGGGAGTTACGGGGGTGTGCTGTGGTCGTTTTTCACGCCGCTGATGATGCTGGCGGTGTACACGGCGGTGTTTTCGTATGTATTTAAGAGCAAATGGAGGCCGGAAACGGAGGGGCCGGCGCCGCTGGGCGAGTTCGCGTTGACGCTGTTCGCGGGGCTGATTCCGTTCAACCTGTTTTCGGAGGTGGTTACACGCTCGCCGGGGCTGGTGCTGGCGGTTCCGAGTTACGTCAAGAGGGTGGTGTTTCCTCTGGAAATTTTGACGCTGACGGCGCTGGGAGGGGCGATGATCTCGGCTGCGCTGAGCATGATGGTGCTGGTGGTGGGGATGGTGTTATTTTTGCACACGCTGCCGTGGACGATTGTTCTGGTTCCGGTGGTGCTGCTTCCGATGTTGTTCCTTGCGATGGGGATGAGCTGGTTTTTGTCGTCGCTGGGGACGTATGTGCGGGACGTGGGGCAGTTTGTGGGTGTGGCGATGCAGGCGATGCTGTTCATGACGCCGATTTTCTGGCCGTCGCACGCTGCGCCGCCGTTTCTCAAGCCGCTTTTATGGGTGAATCCGCTGGCGCCGGTGGTGGACGGGTTTCGGAAGGTGGCGCTGTTCGGGGAAATGCCGGACTTTTTGGCGCTGGGGATCTGGACGGTGGTGACGGGCGGGGTGGCGTGGGCGGGGTACATGTTTTTCGCGTACACGAAGCGTGGTTTTGCGGATGTGATTTAGCAGATGACGATGACGCCCGAGCCCATTTTGGTGGATGGCGACGCCCCGGCGGCTGCGCAGGCGAACGCGCCGGCGGAGTCCGGTGGGCACCTGATCGAGGTGGAGGACGTCGGGAAGTATTACCGGTTGTACGACAAGCCCGTGGACCGGTTGAAGTCGCTGTTGTTCGCGCGGTTCGGGAAGAGCTACGGGCGGAAGTTTTGGGCGGTGCGGGGGGTGAGCTTGCAGGTGGGTCGTGGCGAAGCGGTGGGGATCGTGGGGAGGAACGGTTCGGGGAAGAGCACGCTGCTGCAGATGATCGCCGGGACGCTGCGGCCGTCGACTGGCTCGGTGCGGACGCGGGGGCGGATCGCGGCGCTGCTGGAACTGGGGAGCGGGTTTAACCCGGAGTACACGGGCCGGGAGAATGTGTATCTCAATGCGTCGATTTTGGGGATGACGCCGGCTGAGGTCGACGCGCGGATGGATGACATTTTGGCGTTCGCCGACATCGGGCCGTTCGTGGATCAGGCGGTCAAGACGTATTCGAGCGGGATGTTCGTGCGGTTGGCGTTTGCGGTGGCGGTGAACGTGGATCCCGAGGTGCTGATCGTTGACGAGGCGCTGTCGGTGGGGGATGTGAACTTTCAGGCGAAGTGTTTCCGGCGGATCCGGGAGTTCAGGGACCGGGGCGTGTCGATTTTGCTGGTGACGCACGACATGTCGGCGTTGACGCGGTTTTGCGACCGGGCGATCGTGCTGGAGGGGGGGAGGGTGATGGGGTCCGGGGCGGCGAAGGGGATGGTGGACCTGTACAAGCAAATTGTCGTCCCGAACGAGTCGGCGGAGGGCGAAAAGAAGGGGACGGATTCGGCGGCGGCGTCGGCGGCTGGTCGGCGGCTGCGCGACGGGCACGCGACGAACGCGGCCGTACTGGAGTACGGGTCGAAGGACATGGAGATCGTGGACTACGGCATTTTGGACTCGAAGGGCAGGCCGGTGGCGGTGGCGGTGGGCGGGGAGGAGATCACGATCGTGGTGACGGCGGAGGTGCGGCGGGAGGTGAAGCACCCGATCCTGGCGTACGCGATCAAGGACGTTCGGGGTACGGAGGTGTGCGGGACGAACACGCTGTACCAGGAGGAGGACCTCGGGGTTCGCCATCCGGGGGACCGGGTGACGGTGCGGTGGACCCAGCGGGCGGACCTGCAGCGGGGGCCGTATGTGCTGTCGCTGGGATGCACGGAGTTTGTCGAGGGCGGGTTGGCGGTGTACCACCGTCTTTATGATGTCATTACGTTTGAGTCGCAGCCGTTTCAGCGGTTCACGGGGTTTTTCGATGCGCGTGCGTCGGTGAGCGTGATCCGGGATGGCGAACATCGCGGCGGCGTCGGCCGGGTGGAGTAGGGCATGGTCAGCGAACCAGTTGAACCGAACCGACATGCGCTGGCGGCTGAGCTGCGACTGCCGGAGGGGCGCGCGGAGGTGCGAGGGTACCAGTGCTTCAATGTGCATGCGGTGGGGAACGCGACGGGAGGAGACGGGAGCGCGGGGGTTCCCATGCCGCACTGGGACGACGCGAAGCTGATCGTCAAGCGGGACCTTCTGCGGGGGTACTTTCAGCCGGGGGTCATGCGACATCGGACGGTGCTGGACGTGGGGGGCAACGCGGGGTTCTTCCCGCTGTGGGCGGTGTCGGCCGGGGCGCGGTGGGCGGACAGCATTGATGTGGACGCGGAGTATGTGCGGATGTGCAACGAGATTGCGGGGCACGTTGGGGCGGGGCGGGTGCGGGCGCACGCCGCCAATCTGGTGGAGTGGGAGGGCGGTGCGGACGTGGTGCTGGCGTTTGCGATGGTGCACTGGCTGTACGGGGCGACGACGGGGTATGGGAGTTTGGAGCGGGCGGTTGAGGAACTGGCGCGGCGGACTGGGTCGCTCCTGCTGGTGGAGTGGGTTGCACCGGACGACGCGGCGATCGAGTTTTTGGGGCACACGCGGATCAATGTTCCGGGGGAGGGCGCGGGGGAGTATTCGCTGCCGGTGTTTCTGGGGGCGTTGGGGAGGAGCTTTGAGGTTGTGGAGGAGTTGGGGCGCGTGTCGGCGACGCGGACGTTGCTGGCGTGCTGGAAGCGGCGGGGGGATCGGGAGATGGACCTGGGGTGGGCCGCCGAGCCGGCGATGGAGCTTGGGCGGATGTGGTCGTCGAGGTGCGTGGCGACGGACGGGGCGGGGGTGAGGATGTGGAGTCGGGTGTTTGACGGGGGGGACCGGGTGGTGAAGCAGGCGTCGGCGCGGTTGGCGCGGCGTGAAGCGGAGTGTTGGGCGCTGTTGGCGGGGGAGGCGGGGTTCCCGAGGCTGATGGGGAGTCGGGAAGAGGGCGGTTAC
>JBBRUM010000022.1:0-16580 GCA_038247815.1 Tepidisphaerales bacterium
CGACGCCCGATTCGCGTCCGCGGCCGGCCGCTCCATGTGCCGACAATGGGCATAAGAAAAACGTAGAGCACGTTGACGACCCCGAGCATGATCAGCAAGCACAACCCCTGCTTTGCCCCGAGCGCCTCGAACTGCAGTGGAACGAGCGTCGGCACAACGCCGTTGTCCATCAGGTGCAGGCAGAAATCCACCCAGCACTAGCCACGTAAACACCTGCCCAAGCTGCAGCCGCGTGTACGTCAGCGTGCCAACGGCTTACAGCTTCTGCGACGGAACGTGCGGACTCGGAGTCAGCTCTGCCACGGGGTGTGAAACGGGGAAAGGGCACCGCCGCACCAATCGCCGCCGACGCAACCCGGTTACAGATTCCCGCCCTTTAGGAAAAACTCCATCAGCTCGTGCCCCCGCTCGATCCGCAGGTCCGACCCAGCCGAGTTCTTTTCGCTCCAAGTCTCCCGCACCAGCCCGCCCACCCGAGTTCCCGCCATCGCAAAGCACGTCGGGGCATACCCGTGCTTCCGCGTCGCGATGTTCGTCGGGTGGTCCGGCAAGACGAGAATTCGCCACTCGGGAAACGTCTTGAGCTTCTCCAGCACCGGCCCGACGACGTGCTTGTCGATGGCTTCGATGGCGGCGACTTTGGTCTTCCAGTCGGCTTGATGAGACGCCTCGTCCGGCGATTCGACGTGCGACACCACGATGTCGTGGTGATCGAGCATGCGCGCCGTCTCGACGCCCTGGGCGACATAATCCGTGTCGTGGAAGCTTGTCATCCCCGGCACGGCGTGGTTCGTCCAGCCAATCAGATTCGCCAGCCCCCGCAGCAAATCCACCCCAGTAATCATGCACCCCGACTTCACCCCGAACCGCTTCTCAAACGTGTCCATGAACGGCGCCTTCCCCTGCCCCCACAGCCACACCTGCGACGCCGGGTTGAGCCCCGTCTGCAACCGCGCGGCGTTGACCTCGTGGTGGGCGAACAGCCGGGCCGACCGAGACATGATCTCCCGAAGCACCTCCGAACCGGTCCCCTTCGGCAGATAACCCGCGGCTGCCGTGTCCGGAATCTCGTGGGGCGGCTTGGTAGTGAGATCGAAAGGCGACTTACCTCGATACACCAGCAGGTTTCGGTAGGAAACGCCGTTATGAAATTCCCACTCGGGTCCGAGGAAGTCCTTGAGTTCCATCGCCAGAGTGGCCAGAAGCGTCGCGGCTTCGCGGTCGGAGATTCCGCCGGCCGAGTGGTCTTTCATGATCCCGTCGACGACCGTCACCAGATTGCAGCGAAAAACGTAGTCGGTGACGTCCAGGGGAATCCGGTTGGCGGCTGCCTCCAGGGGTGCCCGCCCGGTGTGGTACTTCGCCGGGTCGTAGCCCAGGAGCGACATCGTGGCGACGTCCGACCCGGATTCAAACCCGTCGGGAACGGTGCGGGCGGTGCCTTGGCGGCCGTTGAGCGCGATCCAGTCGCTGTGGGGTTTGTGTGCAGCTTCGAGGGGCGTTTTTCCGCCGAGTTCGGGGAGGGGTTCGTCGGCTGCACCGTCGGGAATGACTATCGCGTATTTCATCGGCGCGTCAGTCTAAACGCAGACCCCCGCCGGGCACAGACCCCGCAGGCGGCAACCCGATCTTGCTACGCCGCGTCGAACTCCGTCGGTGTGTCGAGCAGCCTGAGGCAGGCGATCTTGCCTGTGATTTGCGGCAGCTTCTCAATCGCCTGCAACGCGCGGCGGACCGCCCCCTCCCGCGCGTGGTGGGTCGTGATCACAAGCGGCACAGCCGACTTGTCGGCTGACTCGTGCTGAAGGAACGACGCCACCGAGATCCGCTCGTCACCCAGCACCCGCGTGATCGCCGCCAGCACGCCCGGCTCGTCTTTGGCGGAAAGCCTTAGATAATACCGCGCCATGAGGCGATCAAACGGCAGCAGGGGGGTGGACGGCTCGGACGCCAGCACCGCCATCGACCGCTGCGCCAGCGCCGTCGTCCCCAGCGCCACCTGCACAAGGTCCGACACCACAGCCGACGCCGTCGGCAGCGATCCCGCACCTCGCCCATAAAACAAACAGTGCCCCACCGCCGACCCGTACAGCGACACCGCGTTAAAAGACCCCGACACATCCGCCAGCACATCGCTCTTGGGCACGAGCGTTGGCGCCACCCGCAGCGACAGCGACCCCGACGCCCGCTGACCAATGGCCAGCAACTTAATCACATACCCCAGCTCCCCCGCGAAGCAAATGTCCGACGGCGACAGTTCGCCGATCCCCTCGACGTTGATCTGTTCTTCAGACACCCGCGTGTCAAACGCCAGCGACGCCAGCAGCGCCAGCTTCTGCCCGGCGTCTCGCCCGGAGACGTCCATGGTCGGGTCGGCTTCGGCGAAACCGAGCTTCTGTGCGCCAGCGAGGGCGTCGCCGTACGACTGGCCCTCCCGCGTCATTTGCGTAAGGATGAAGTTGCACGTTCCATTGACGATCCCCACCACTGCGTCGATCCGGTTGCCCACCAGCCCGTAGGTGAGTGCGGCCATCACCGGAATTCCCCCCGCACACGATGCCTCGAACCCGATGCCCACGCCCTTACTCCGCGCCAGCGCGAACAGTTCGGGCCCGCGGGCGGAGAGCAGCGCTTTGTTGGCGGTCACCACCGATTTGCCCGCTCGAAGCGCAGATTCCACGGCCGTTCCCGCTGTGGTCGTCCCGCCGATGAGTTCGACCACCACTTCCACCGCCGGGTCGGCGATTGCAGCCGCCGCGTCGGAATGCACCGCTACCGTCCCGCCCGGCAGGTCCCGCCCCTTCCCCGGATCCCGCACCACCACATGTCTGACTTCAAACGAAACCCCCGTCCGCCGCGCGATCAGCCCGCCGTTCTCCGCGAGGACCTTGAGCACCCCCGACCCCACGTGGCCGCACCCGAGCAACGCCACGCCCACGGGTTTGGACTTCTCGGCGTGCGCAACATCGGACATGGCTTTTCTCTCCGGGGGGGTGCGTCGAACGGGCGACCGAGTCGCCCGGCAACGCAATATAGTCCAGCGCTGCCTTGGTTGACGCACATTGCGGTGGGGTTTAGTTTGATGGGCTACCCGGGTGCCGCGCCCGCGGCGGTTCCCCATGATTGCCATCGTCTCGGACATCCACGCCAATCTCGAAGCGCTCACCGCGGTCCTCGCGGAGATCGACCGTCGCGGCGTGAAAGAAATCGTCTGCCTTGGCGACGTCATCGGTTACGGACCCAACCCCATCGAGTGCATGGACCTGGTCATGTCCCGCTGTCGCACCTGCATCATGGGCAACCACGATTTTGCCGTCATCTACGAGCCGTATAACTTCAACGCCGGCGCCGAAGCCGCCTGCTACTGGACCCGCCAACAGTTCGAAGACGACCCCGACCCCGTCCGCCGTGCCCGCCGCTGGGCGTTTCTCGGCGGCTTGCCCGTACGCCACCGCGAACAGGCCTTCCTCGCCGTTCACGCCTCGCCCCGTCGGCCCGTCAACGAATACATCTTCCCCGACGACATTTACACCAACGCCGGCAAGTTTGTGACGCTCTTCGAACGCGTCGAAAAACTCTGTTTCGTCGGCCACACCCATGTCCCGGGCGTCTTTCTAGAAGGCCCGGACTTCTACTCCCCCGACGAGCTCGAGTTCAAGTACGAAATCGGCGAAGACAAAGCCATCGTCAACGTCGGTTCCGTCGGTCAGCCCCGCGATCGGGATCCACGCTCGAGCTTCGCCATTCTCAGTAACAACGTCCTCGAATTCGTCCGCGTTCCCTACGACGTGCAAACAACCGTCAAAAAGATCGGCGCCGTCAAAGAGCTCGACGACTTCCTCGGCACCCGCCTCCTCGACGGGAAGTAAGCCTACCCTTAGCTTCCTTTCCGGCCCCCTTCGAACCCCCGTTCTTCCCCAATTCGAGACGACAACCTAGATGGACAACAAGCGACTCCTGATTGCGATGATGGTGGGCCTGATGCTCATGCTCGGGTGGCTTACACTCGTGCAATATCTCGACAAGGTAAACCCCCAGTGGAACCTCATGGGGCGCGCCACCTCCCAGCCCGCGACCGCCCCCATCCCATTAGACGCCCCTATCGCCAACCCCTTCGCCCCCGCCGCGTCCATCACCACCGCTCCCTCAGCTTCGGCCACCTCAACCCTACCCCCCACCATCCCCACGCAGCCCGGCATCACCACCCAGCCAGCCCTGGAACGCGCCCTCGCTGCCGTCGGTGGAACCGCCACAAACTTCGTCACCCTCGGCTCGGCAGCCCCGAATGACGGCGCTTTCGCCATGGGCCTCGAGCTCGACCCCCGCGGAGCCGGGATCGGCCGGATCACCCTCAACTCCTACAAACGCACCATCGAAGCCGTCGACCGCTACGTCTACCAAACCCCCGCCACCGACACCCGCAACCTCGGCACCCCCGTGACCACCCAAGCCCTCGCCGACGCCACTCGCGTCATGGCCACCCGCAGCGTCGTCATAGACGGCGTCGCCGTCAACCTCGCGACCCTCACATGGAACGTCGTCTCCTCGTCGCCCATCACCGCCACCTTCTCTGCCGAAGTCGTCCGGGACGGGGCGGCCATCCTACGCCTCACCACCACCTACACGTTGCTCCCCAAGTCCGACCCGTCCATGGGCTACGAGGTCCAGATCGTCTACGGCCTAGCCAACGTCAGCCCCACCGCCCTCTCCGCCGAACTCGTGATCAACGCCCCCGGCACCCCGCCTTACGAGATCGAACGCGGCCCTGAGCGCCAGATCGTGCACGCCTATCTCGACACCACCCGCGGCGAAGTCACCGTCCGCCACACCATGGCCGAGTCGCTCACCAAGGACCGCCAGACCATTGACATCACCCGCGATGGCACCAGCGCCCAACCCCTGGGCTGGTTCGGCACGACGGGCGCCTACTTCAACGCCATCATCCGTCCCGAGCCGCACTCCGGTGCTCCAACCGGAAGTGTCGTTCCCGAGTGGGTCCGCCGCGTAGAGGCCCGGGTCTACAACCCCCTAGAAGTCGACACCCACCTCCGCGAGCTCTACACCAGCCTCGAAACGACAGCTCTCCGTCTCGAGCCCGGCCAATCCGTATCCCTACCCGTCCGCGCCTACTTCGGCCCGAAAAAGCGCGACGTCCTGAAGACCCCGCACTACGCCGCCTTCCCGCAGAACTACGACCAGACGCTGGTTATGACCACTTGGCTGTGCAGTTTTTGCACGTTCCAGTGGCTCATCGGGGTGCTGGTGTGGATGCTCAACATGTTCCACTTCATCGTGCGGGACTGGGGCTTGGCGATCATTCTCCTGGTGGTGTTGGTGCGCCTGATGCTGCACCCGATCACCCGCAAGAGCCAGGAAAACATGATGAAGATGGGCAAAATGGGCCCGGAGATCGAGCGACTGAAGAAAAAGCACGGCGACAACAAGGAAGATTTCAACAAGGCCATGATGCAGTTCTACAAGGAGCAGGGGGCCACCCCGATCCTCGGCTGCCTGCCCATGTTCCTGCAAATGCCGATCTGGATCGCCCTCTACGCCGCACTTCAAAGCACCTTCGAGCTCCGTCAGGCACCGTTCCTCTTCGGCCTCACCTGGATCTCCGACCTCTCCAAGCCCGACCACCTCTGGAACTTCGGCACGTTCCACCTCTTCGGCATCCTCCCGTTCTCCGGGCTGAACCTCATCCCCTTCCTGCTGTCCATCGTCTTCTACCTGCAGTTCAAGTTCACCCCCAAGCCCGCCATCCAAACCCCCGAGCAGATCCAGCAGCAAAAGATGATGCAGTGGATGACCCCGCTGTTCCCCATCTTCCTTTACAACATGCCCGCCGGATTGAACATTTACATCCTCACCAGCACCACCTTCGGCATCCTCGAAAACAAGCTCATCCGCGATGCCATCAAGCGCAAGGAAGCCGCCGAAACCGACAACAAAGTTTTCGTCGACGTCGCACCCTCCCGTGCCACCAAAAAGCTCAAAGCCAGCAACAAGGCCACCGAGCCCAAGAAAAAGGGACTCATGGGCTGGCTTGAAGACATGCAGCAAAAGGCCGAAGACATCCGCAACCAGCAGCAGAAGAAGAAGGGCTGATCGCCGTGCTCACGGGCGACACCATCGCCGCCGTGTCCTCCGCTCCGCCCCCCGCCGAGCGAGTCGCCATCCGCCTGTCGGGTCCCTCCGCCATCGCCGTGGCCCACCTGCATGCCGAAGTCGCCCCCTCCATCCGCGGGGCGGCACTCACCCGCTGGAAACTCGCCCCCGACCTCGCGGTTCCCGCCACGCTCGCCGTTTTCCCCGCCCCCCGCAGTTACACCGGTGAGGACGTCGTCGAGATCGGCCTGCCCGGCTCGCCCTGGATCATCTCCCGCGTGATGGACGCGCTGCTCGCCCACCCCGGCGTCCGCCCAGCCGAGCCTGGCGAGTTCACCGCCCGGGCCTTCCTCTCCGGCAAGCTCGACCTCACCACAGCCGAGGGCGTCGCCGCCGCCGTCTCCGCCGCCGACCTGCGTCAACTCCGCGCCGCCCGACAACTCCTCGCCGGAACCCTCGCCACTGAAACCCGAGCCCTCGTCTCCCAGCTCGCAAACCTCCTCGCCCTCCTCGAAGCCGGAATCGACTTCACCGAGGAAGACATCTCCTTCGTCTCCCCCTCCGACCTCCTCGACGGCATCGCCGCCCTCCGCGCCGCCACCGACGCAATCCTCGCCCGCGGCCGTACCTTCGGACACTTCTCCCTAATTCCCACCGTCGCCCTCGTCGGCTTGCCCAACGCAGGCAAGAGCACGCTCATCAACCGCCTCGCCGGCAAGTCTCGCGCCGTCACTTCCGACCTGGCTGGGACTACGCGCGACCTCATCTCCGAAGACATCCGCCTCCCCCGCGGCGTCGTCCGCTTCGTAGACACCGCCGGGATCGACGCCGCACTTGCCGCCCCCGAAACGCCCTCCGTCCTCGACGACATCGCCGCCTCCATGCAGATCCGCACCGCCGCCGCCGCCGCCACAGCCGACCTCCTGCTCCGCGTCCTCCCCTGCGACGACACCCGCGCTCCCTGGCCCCTCTCCCGCCCCCCCGACCTCACCGTCCTCACCAAATCCGACCTGCAACCGCCGCGTGACCCCGGCCCGGACGCGCTCCCGGTCTGCGCCCTCACCGGCGCCGGCATGGACGGGCTCCGCTCTCGCCTGGACCTCCTTTGTTTCGGCGAAAGCGGCGGGGAGGGTCTCGCACTCACCGCCCGCCACATCGCCCACCTCCGCGACGCCTCCGACGCACTCGACCGCGCCGCCTCCGCCGCCCCCCTCGGCGACGAACTCGCCGCAGCCGCCCTCCGCGACGCCCTCGACGCCCTCGGACGTATCACCGGCGAAGTCTCCCCCGACGACGTCCTCGGCAGGGTCTTTGCCACCTTCTGCATCGGCAAGTGAGGCGCCGTATCTGCCACGCCGCCATCCGACCCATTTTTCACGCGCCGGGTTTTCCGATAATCTCATGGCCGTCTTCATGCACAAACAAACGTTCTCCACCACCCCCTCGTCCCGAAGTCGGTCGTCCGACCCGGCCCGGGTGGCACACCCAAAAACCGTCCCCGGAGGCCCCATGTCCCCGATTTGTCGCCGTCGAGTCCTGCGCGCGGTGCTTTGCTCGACCCTTGGCTTGTCCGCCGTCGCCAGCGCAGCTCTCGCCCAGACCCCCGTGCCTTCCCCCGCCGGGAAGGTAGCTGCCGCAGTAACGCCCGCGGCGCTTGGCCAAACCCCCGTCCTGGCCGAGCAGGTGCCGGCTGGAGCCCTGTTCTTCGCCTCTTGGTCTGGCAAATCCAACCTTCCCAAAGACTTCGCCGACACGCACCTCTCCGTGCTCCTCACCGCCCTGAACCTGCCCACCTGGGTCGACGAAAAGTTCGCCGACCTCCTCCCCCCCGCAGCCAGTTCCAACCCCGCCTACACCTCCCTCGTCGATCTCGCCAAGACCATCGTCGGATACGCCTGGGAGAACACCTCAGCCGTCTACTCCCTCGGGCCCGGGATGACCGAGCAGCTCCGGCCCGAACCACACATGTGCTTCATCGTCCGCTTCCCCACCGCCGCCGCCGCCGACGCAGCCGAGCGCGACATCCAAGACCGCATCACCGCCATCGCCGGCGGCGAAGCCATCCCCAACATCCGCCTCTTCCGCAACGGATCCACACTCGCCTTCTCCGCCAACGACGCCGTCGACAAATCCCCTCTCGACCCCCTCGAATCCCCCCTCTCCACCGAAGCCCGCTTCGCAGACTCCGTCCAACGCAACGCCGCCCCCGGCGGTGTCACGCTCTACGTCAACCTCGAACGCGCCTGGTCCCTCGCCGACGAAAACAACCTTGAAAACCCCGATTACGAGCGGAATCTGAAGATTCTCGGCCTCAAAGCCGCCCGCTCGATCCTCCTCTCCGCCGCCCCCGACGGCAAAGACTGGGGCTCCAACGTCTTTGTCAGCATGGACCCCAACCGCACCGGCATCCTCGGAGCCCTCACCACCACCCGCCCCACCGACCCCGCCGTCTATAAAGGCGTCCCCCGATCCGCCACCTCCGTCTCCGTCGTCTCCCTCGACTTCAACGACATCCTCACCCGCGCCAAAACCGAAGGCGAAACCTTCCAAAAAGGCCTCGGACAACAAGTCGAAGCCGTCGTCGGCATGGCCGGCGGGTTCCTCAACGTCAACGTCGCCGAGCTCTTTGGCAGCATGGGCACCGACTACGCCCTCTTCGCCCTCCCCACAACCGGCCCCTCCGACGCCGCCACCTTCGACTTGCTCCTCGTCTCCAAACCCAAAAACCCCGCAAAGGTCGACCTCCAACTCTGGGGCCTCGCCCAGGGACTCAACCGCTTCCTCGTTTCCCAAGGCGAGAAGATGCCCAAGCTCAACCTCGTTCGCGGTGACATCACCTCCGTCGAACTTCCGGACCCCGCCGGCAAGGGCGCGATCCTCTCTCCCACCTGGGCCATCAAAGACGGCTACCTCCTCATGGGCGCAAGCAAGGACACCGTCGCCCGCGCAATCTCCGAAATCGCCAAAGGCACCCTCGCCGACAGCGACGTCTTCTCAGCCGCCAAAGCCCGACTCCGTGCCCCCGCAATCGCCTCCTACGGCTATTCCGATATCTCCCAAACCCTCGCCCCCATGTACGACGCCTGGGCCTTCACCGCCAACCTCGCCGGAAACGCACTCCACCCCAACTTCAAAAAGCTCCCCGTCCCCACCCGAGCCCAACTGGCACCCCACTCCACCACCATCGTCTCCGCAAGCTGGGTCGACGACGCCGGGCTCCACTACCGCAGCATCGCCCCCTATCCCGCTGCCGATGCCTTCTCCAGCACCTTCGCCCTCGTCGCCGGCAAACACAGCCTCCCCATCACACTCCCCTCCCTCGCCGCCAAACTCAACCCCAACGCCCCCAAGTAACCCCACCGCCTCAACCCAAGTCGCTCCCCCTACGCGAGCCCCGGCGCACGTCGCGCGCCGGAGTTCGCGTCCTTTCCCGGCGACTACACTCCCCCGATGCCCCTGCTCAAACGACTCCTGGCCGCCAGTTCCTTCACCTGCCTCGCCCTCGCGGGCTTCCTTCTCTATCTCGTCTATCAGGACCGCGACAGCGGCGTGACGCTTTGGAACATCCTCCGCTGCCTCGGGGCGGGCGCACTCGTCTTCCTCTCGGTCCAAGGCACGAAACTCCGCCACGCCAGCCGCCCCCCGCAGCTCCCGTGAAAAAGCCCCGCACGTTCAACGTGCGGGGCTTCGATCTTGCAAGCGTCCCACCGCGTAGCTACGCCTCGATGATTTCCGACTTCTTCGACGACCGCGAGACCTTCTTCCGGGCGTTCTCCTGAAGCACGTCCTTCCGGATTCGTACCGCGCCCGGCGTCACCTCGACGATTTCGTCGTCTTCGATGTACTCCAGCGCCTGCTCGAGGGACATGCTCCGCGGCGTGCGGATCAGAATGTTCTCGTCGGACCCAGTCGTCCGCATGTTCGTCAGCTTCTTCGCCGTCGTCGGGTTCACGACCATGTCGGTGTCCCGCGCGTTCTCACCGATGATCTGCCCCTCGTACACCTCGTCGTTGTGGTTGACGAACAGCGTCCCACGCTCCTGAACCGTGTTCAGCGCGTACTCGTTGGCCTTACCGTTGGCCATCGAAATCAGCACGCCGTTCTGCCGCGAAGCAATGTCGCCGCGCGACAACGCGTACTCGTGGAAGTTGTGGTGCATGATCGCCATACCCTGCGTCGCCGTCAGCATCCGCGTCCGCAACCCAATCAAGCCGCGCGCCGGAATCGTAAATTCCAAGTGCACCTGCCCGCTGCGGTTATCCATCCGCGCCAGCTCGCCCTTGCGCCCGCCGACGAGTTGCATCACCGAACCCTGGTGCGACTCTGGAACGTCTATCACAAGGTACTCGATGGGCTCGAACAGCTTGCCGTCGACCCTTTTCATGATCACCTGCGGCTTGCCCACCGATAGCTCGAACCCCTCGCGTCGCATCGTCTCGATGAGCACGCCCAGGTGCATCAAACCGCGCCCGGACACTTTGAACGCGTCCTTGTTCTCCGTCTCCTCCACCTTCAACGCCACGTTCGATTCGAGTTCCTTGAACAGTCGCTCGCGGATGTTCCGGCTGGTGACGTACTTGCCCTCGCGCCCGACAAACGGCGAGTCGTTCACCGAAAACATCATCACCAGCGTCGGCGGCTCGATGTCCTCGGCTTCGAGGGGCTTGATGTTAAGCGGGTCGCAAATCGTGTTGCCGATGTCCACCGACTCCAGCCCGATGAGCGCCACGATGTCGCCGGCCCATGCCTCGTCGATCTTCTTCCGCCCGAACCCCTCGAATTCGTGCACCTCCGCCACCCGCGTCTTGGTCTGCTTCCCCTCCCGATCCACCACCACTACCGCCTGCCCAGACTTGATCACCCCGTTATAAATCCGGCCGACGCCGATCCTGCCGACGTAGTCGTTGTACAAAATCGAGGTGATCCGCATCTGCAGCGGCTGTTCAGGGTCGCCGTGCGGCGCCGGAACGTGCTTCAAAATCGCCTCGAAGATCGGCCGAATGTTGTCCGACTTGTCCTCAAGCTTCCACTTGGCGATCCCATTCCTGCCCGACGCATAGATCGTCGGGAAATCCAGCGCCTCGTCGTCCGCCCCGAGCTCAACAAAGAGGTCGAACACCTCATTGAGCACCGCATCCGGTCGCGCGTCCGGCCGGTCAATTTTGTTGATCACCACGATCGGACGGAGCTCATGCTGAAACGCCTTTTTCAGCACGAACCGCGTCTGCGGCAGAGGCCCCTCGGCGGCGTCACACAGCAAGAAAACACCATCCGCCATCGACAGCACCCGCTCGACCTCGCCCCCGAAGTCCGCGTGGCCGGGGGTATCAATGAGATTAATTTTGTAAGTTTGCTTCGTATCGGGGTCGGTATAGGTGATCGCCACGTTCTTTGCCAGAATCGTCACCCCACGCTCGCGTTCCAGCGGATTCGAGTCGAGAATCGCTTCACCCTGAAGCTGCGATTCCCGAAAATTACCCGACTGACGCAGCAGCGCGTCGACCATGGTCGTCTTGCCGTGGTCAACGTGGGCGATGATGGCGATGTTGCGAATGTCGTTACGCACTGTATTCATAAAGGCCTACCCGGGAAGTACTTACAAGAACTCTGCCGGGTCGGAACCCACGCCGCAGAAGATCAGTATAGCTCCTCCGCCGTCCCGAAGGTTGTCTTATTGGTTAACAACCGTTTGCCTAACCCCGCCGGCAACCGGCTTTACGTCGAGTTAATTCCATGATTGGTCATCCTCCCTCTAAACCGTAACATGACCTCCGAGCACCCAATGGCTGGAACGAGGACGAAACCTGTGGACCAAAGCACGATAGATGCTGCAAAGCGTGGAGACCGCATGGCGCAAGCCGTGCTCCTCTCCGCCATGCAGGATCCTTGGTTCCGCATGTGTCTATCCCTGCTCCGGGACGCCGAGCAAGCCCGTGACGCGACGCAGGAGACCGCCCTCCGGGTCCTCCGCCTGCTACCGGAATTTCGCGGCGACTCGTCGCTATCCACGTGGTCGATGGGAATCGCCATCAACGTCGTACGCGAGATGCGCCGCAAACGCCGCCCCGAAACGGGCGAGGTTCCCGACGTGGCGCCGGACAACGCCGTTTCCCCGGACGACGTCGCCATTCGATCCGAACAACAGCGCGTCCTGCGCGCCGCCCTCGGCGAACTCTCCGACCGTCAACGTGAAGTCGTCGTCTGCCGATACTTCGAGGAAAAATCCACCGAGGAAACCGCCGAAATCATGAACTGTGCACCCGGAACCGTCAAAGCGACCCTCCACCAGGCACTCCGGGCCCTGAAGAACAAAGTGAAAATGCTGGCGTAGAAAGTGACTACCCGAAAGTATCAACAACTCTTTTTTTCGTAAGTCCCGCCCCAAAAGGTAGTTCGTGTCGAGAGCGGAAAAGTGCGATGTGACCAGTCCCCAACCAACCCAATCGAGCTTATGAGCAACCTTCGTGACCAACTTGACCGGGCCCAAGCCGAGTACCACTCGGCCGCATATCCCGGTGACCTCGCCGGCGAGCTGCTTACCCTGCGGCTTACCGGTTCGGATACGCAAAATATTGCCCGCCCAGTTGGCTCTTCGGCTGCCTCTTCTGGCGTCCTGACCAAGAACCGATGGTTCTGGGCTACCGGAACGGGATCCGCCGCAGCCGCCGCACTGGTCGGCGCGTTCATGCTCAGTTCCTCCACCAATGATATCCCCGTCGGTCCCGGAAACGCTGGCTATCTTCTCTCCGCGCCTTCCGGCCTGACCCCCCGGGGCCCGATGGTCAGCGTCCCCGCCACGCCCAATCCCTGGCTGTTGAGCAACACGACCGTTCCCCCGGCTGGCGACCGGTTCCAGCTCGAGCGCAATCGCAACGCGAGTGCCGTGGGCGGAATCCAGATGGTCGACGCCCCCTCGACCCGCCCCACCGGGAAGGACTTGTCGCTGCAACCGCACCTCCGGACCCTTGAATTCGACCGGCCCTGAGGCCCGCCTTGACTTTGTTTAAACTTGACTCGTTCGCTGACAAGATTTTCTCCCGCCCCTAAACCGCTGCCTTTCAGCGAGCACATACAAACAAAAGCAAACGTTAATCCTCGGCCGTCCACCCCGAAGACAGGGCTTTCCGACGGCGACCCAAATTTTCGATCAAATCCCCTCAATGGATTGAGTTTCTCTCCCCTCCGAGGGCACGACGAACCGAGACGTCGTGCCCTCCTTTTTTTCGCCCTTCCAGTTTCGGCAGGAATCAAAAAGCTGGCCCGCCGTGCACTTGCGGGCCAGTCCGTTTCAGATTTCCATTTCAGAATTCAGTCGTCAACCGCGAAGTTCCCGCCGCTATGGGGCGGTCGCTGGAGGTTCGGTCGCCACCGCCGGCGCCGCCATCAGCTCGCCGGGAAGCGTCGGGAGCTTTACCTTCCCGTCCGAAATCAGTTGGTCGCGGAACCCGATGGCGGAGGCGAGTTTCTCCGCCGCGCCCGCCGTATCACCAGACGCCGCAAGGAACTGCGACCAGTTATACATGAGGTACATCTGAGCCGTCGCCACCGCGTTGCGCCGGCGGCTGGCGTCGGCGTCGCTACCTTGGATTCCGCCGGCGACGCCCTCGAATTCCTGTGAGGCTTTCGTGAACGTGTCAGACGCTGCGTCGCGCGACGACTTGGGCCCGGCCGCAAGATCGCCCTGCAGAGAATCGGGGAGCTTGATGTCGAGCTTCTCGAACGCCGGCGCAAGCGCCGCGACCATGCCCTGTTTCGACCCGAGCACGTCCGCCCGACGTGCGCGCAGGTTGGCGACTTTCGCAAGGATCAGACCCTGTTGCAGGCGGTAGTCCGTTGGGGAAGTAGTCTTCTGCAGCGAGCTGAGCATGGAGCTGGTAAACGGACGCAAGTCGCCTGCTCTGGCGATGCGTTCCTGGAGCTCGGCGCGGAGGCGACCGGCTTCGCTGAAGGCACCTTGATATTCGGCGGCGGCTTCGGTTAGCAGTTTTTCGGTTTCGCCATGGAGTTTTTCGGCTTCGGTGAACTTCGCCGATAGTAATTGTGCCTTGGCGGCGATGCTGGCGGCCAGTTCGCCCTCCGCCGGCGCCTCAGCCGCGCCCTTTGACACCGCGATTTGACTGTTTATGTGGATTCCGACGGCTTCAAACCCGGCGGTGATTGCCTTGTCCTGCGATTGGAGGTGGGCGATGTAACGTTCGACGACGGTGACTTGGCCCTCGGCGATCTGCTGGGTGCGGGTGAGGATGGCGAGTTCGCCGTCGGCGAGGTCGATGTCGCTGCTGACGAGTGAGACGGCTTTTCGGGCGTCGGCGGCGCGGGCGAATGCGTCGACCTGTGCCCTGCCGGTGAGTGGATCGACCTTGGCGCGGAGTTCGTCGGCTTCGCCGAGAGCCGCTTTGCGTTTGTCGGTGAGCTGTCGGATTTGTGCCTGTTTGGCGGACACGGCTGCCTGCGCCGCCGACAGTTTCTGGCGGGCCGCGGCGAGTGTGGGGATGGGGTTTTTCCCGGTGTCGACCCAGACGTCCTTACCGGCTGAGCCTTGTGCTTCGGCGAGTCGTTCGCGGATGCGTGCCCGGGCATCGGCGGGGTCCTGATTGCGGTAGCCGTCGACGAGGGTATTCCCCACTGCCACCGACTGGCCGACCTGTGCGATTTCGCTGATGAGTCGGGCGATTTCGAGGTTGACCGCATCCAACTGGGTCGAAGACTGAGCTGCCAAGTCGGCTTTGGCGTGGCCGAGGGTAAACTTCGCCGCCAGGGTTGCGCCCGGTGCGGCCTGCATGGCCGCCGCCGACGCCAGCGTCGAAACGGCCTCAATGGACCGACCCGACGCCACTTCCGTCGCCCCTTTAGCCGTCTCGGCGGACAGCTTCTCGTCCGTCTTTTTCTCACAGCCGACGACCAACAACGCCGCCACCGCCACCGCAACCATCGCCGCGCCGCGTCGCCCCGCCCCGCATCGCCCCGCACCGCGTCGCCCCTCGCCGGGCCAAGCGAGACCGCGCAGCGAAGATCCCATTTCGTTTAACGCGTTGTTCAACGCCGACAGGCTGGAAAAGCTGGACATGTGCCGAAGACCTCCGTGCGGTCCGCACGCCCGGCACGCAAAAGTGCCTCAAGGCAAAGCGGGGAAAAGCTTTATCCCAGTCAAATGCTTCCAAGTCAACCGCCACGCGTTTCCTCCATTCGCCGCAGGAGTATCGTCCCGACCGTGAGTCGTCGCCTAGGCCCGCCACACGCAAAGGCGGTTCGCAGTAGTTGTGATTTATGCTTGGTGAACGCGTCTCTTGATGTACTCCCCCGTCCGTTGCGTACTTTTGTTGCCTAGGGTCTGTTTCCATGGCACAAGTTAAAGTAATCGACCGCGACGCCGCCTCGACTGTCATCAGTGCTGGTGCAGACGGGCAGCAGGTAACCATCCCACACCTGCTTCCGATCATGCCTATCCGCAACATCGTAATATTCCCCGGTGCGGTTAGTTCGCTGAATGTCGGGCGACGCAAGTCCAAGAATCTGCTCGAAGTCGTGATGCCCGGCGAGAAGCTCATCGGCGTGATCACCCAGCGCAGTGGCGAAGTCGAAGAACCCAGCCTCGGGGACCTCTACGCCGTCGGCGTCGTGTGCTCGATCCTCAAGCTCTACAAGCTTCCGGACGGAAATCAGTCGATCATCGTCAGCGGCTTGGCGCGGTTTAAGATTGATTCCGTCACGCAGGAGGACCCCTACCTTCTCGGCCAGATCACCGTTCTCGAAGACCTTCTCCTCCCCACGAGCGACGGGGGCGTTTCCACCGCCGAGCTCGACGCCCTCATCGCCTCCGTCCGCCAGCAGGCCAACCGCGTCATCGAGCTCTCCCCCAACACCCCCGACGAAGCCGCCCAAATGCTCGCGACCATCCAGTCGCCCGGCGCGCTCTCCGACATCCTCGCCGCCAACCTGCACGCCGACGCCAATGACAAACAGGCGCTGCTCGAAGAACTCAACGTCGTTAAGCGACTGCGCATGGTCGGCGGAAAGCTCGCCACCCACCTCGACGTCTTGGAACTCCAGAACAAGATCCAAAGTCAGGTCAAGGAGAACATCGACAAGTCCCAGCGTCGTTACTATCTCCAGGAGCAGCTCCGCGCCATCCGAAAGGAACTCGGCGAAGGTGAGAGCGGCGGGGAGTCGGAGGTCGAATCCCTGCGGCAGAAACTCACCGCCGCCCAGCCGTCCGAAATCGTGATGAAAGAGGCCGCGCGCGAACTCGCCCGCCTCGAATCCATCCCGCCGGCCTCCCCGGAGTACGGCGTCATCCGCACCTACCTCCAGATCCTCTCCGAACTGCCGTGGGCTACGCTCTCCGACGACAAGTTCGACCTCGTCGAAGCCCGCAATATCCTCGACCGCGACCACTTCGACCTCGACAAGGTCAAACGCCGAATCATCGAGTACCTCGCGGTCCGAAAGCTCATCGCCCTTCGCACAACCCC